>NZ_JACVUU010000028.1:0-101811 GCF_016516145.1 Klebsiella sp. S69
GGCGATGTGCGTCTGACCAGCGAGTCGCTGAAGCTGGCGCTGGCCAGAGGCCTGATGGATGCGGGAACGGACGTGCTGGATATTGGTCTGAGCGGGACCGAAGAGATTTACTTCGCCACCTTCCACCTGGGCGTGGACGGCGGGATAGAGGTGACGGCCAGCCATAACCCGATGAACTACAACGGCATGAAGCTGGTGCGTGAAAACGCGAAGCCCATCAGCGGCGACACCGGGCTGCGCGATATCCAGCGCCTGGCGGAAGAGAACCAGTTTGCGCCGGTGGACGCGTCCCGTCGCGGCACCCTGCGACAGATATCGGTGCTGCAGGAGTACGTGGACCACCTGATGGGCTACGTGAACCTGGCCAGCTTCACCCGTCCGCTGAAGCTGGTGGTGAACTCCGGCAACGGCGCAGCCGGTCACGTGATTGATGAAGTGGAGAAACGTTTTGTGGCGGCAGGCGTGCCGGTGACCTTTATCAAGGTGCATCACCAGCCGGACGGCCACTTCCCGAACGGTATCCCGAACCCGCTGCTGCCGGAGTGCCGTCAGGACACCGCGGATGCGGTGCGCGAGCACGGCGCGGACATGGGTATCGCCTTTGACGGTGACTTCGACCGCTGCTTTATGTTTGATAACGATGCAGAATTTATCGAAGGCTATTATATTGTTGGCCTGCTGGCGGAAGCGTTCCTGCAGAAGCAGCCGGGTGCCCGGATTATTCACGACCCGCGTCTGACGTGGAATACGGTGGATATGGTGACCCGCAGCGGCGGCAGGCCGGTGATGTCGAAGACCGGGCACGCGTTCATTAAAGAGCGGATGCGTCAGGAAGATGCGATTTACGGCGGGGAGATGAGCGCACACCACTATTTCCGCGATTTCGCCTACTGCGACAGCGGGATGATCCCGTGGCTGCTGGTGGCGGAGCTGCTGTGTCTGAAGAACAGCCCGCTGAAGGCGCTGGTGGCGGACCGGCAGGCGGCGTTCCCGGCGTCGGGGGAAATAAACCGCAAGCTGGAGAACGCGGCGGCGGCAATTGCGCGCATCCGTGAACGCTATGAACCGGATGCCGTCAACGTGGACACCACAGACGGCATCAGTATTGAATATCCGGAGTGGCGTTTTAACCTGCGCAGCTCGAACACCGAGCCGGTAGTGCGTCTCAACGTGGAGTCAAAAGCAGCGCCTGCGCTGATGAAAGAAAAAACAGCAGAGCTGTTACACCTGTTAAGCGGGGAATAAGGTGAGAGAATTGTTCACGACGATTTATCGTTATCGGGGATTTATCTGGAGCAGCGTTAAGCGCGATTTTCAGGCGCGCTACCAAACCAGTATGCTGGGCGCGCTGTGGCTGGTTTTACAGCCGCTCTCAATGATTCTGGTTTACACCCTGGTTTTTTCTGAAGTCATGAAAGCCAGAATGCCGGATAACACCGGTCCGTTTGCCTACAGTATCTATCTCTGTTCGGGCGTACTGACCTGGGGACTTTTTACGGAAATGCTGGATAAAGGGCAGAGCGTTTTTATTAACAACGCGAACCTGATTAAAAAGCTAAGCTTTCCGAAAATCTGCCTGCCGATTATTGTCACTCTGTCGGCGATCCTGAATTTCGCGATTATCTTTAGCCTGTTCCTGATCTTTATTATCGTCACCGGTAATTTCCCTGGCTGGCTGTTTTTCTCGGTAATTCCGGTTCTTCTGTTGCAGGTGCTGTTTGCCGGCGGCCTGGGCATGATTTTGGGCGTCATGAACGTCTTTTTCCGCGATGTTGGTCAACTGGTGGGCGTTGCGCTCCAGTTCTGGTTCTGGTTTACGCCAATCGTCTATGTCCTCAATTCATTGCCGGGCTGGGCGAAAAATCTGCTGCTGTATAATCCAATGACGCGCGTCATGCAGTCTTATCAGTCGATATTCGCCTATCACCAGGCGCCGAACTGGTATTCGCTATGGCCAGTTCTGGCTCTTGCCGTTATTTTCTGCGTCATCGGTTTCAGGATGTTCCGCAAGCATGCGGCGGATATGGTGGATGAATTATAATGAGCTATATCAGAGTAAATAATGTCGGCAAGGCCTATCGTCAGTATCACTCAAAAACTGGCCGACTGATCGAATGGTTATCCCCCTTTAATACTAAGCGCCACAATCTGAAATGGATCCTTAGCGACATCAACTTTGAAGTCGCGCCCGGCGAGGCGGTTGGCATCATCGGCATAAACGGCGCGGGCAAAAGTACCTTGCTGAAGCTGATTACCGGAACCTCAAGGCCGACGACCGGAGGCATAGAAATCTCCGGGCGTGTGGCTGCGTTACTTGAGCTGGGCATGGGATTCCACTCCGATTTTACCGGTCGCCAAAACGTCTATATGTCAGGACAGCTGCTGGGGCTGTCTTCCGACAAAATCACCGAGCTGATGCCTGAGATCGAAGAGTTTGCCGAAATTGGCGACTATATCGATCAGCCGGTACGCGTCTATTCAAGCGGTATGCAGGTGCGTCTGGCCTTTAGCGTGGCCACGGCGATTCGCCCGGATGTGCTGATCATCGATGAGGCGCTCTCCGTTGGCGATGCTTATTTCCAGCATAAAAGTTTCGAGCGTATTCGCAAATTCCGCCAGGAAGGAACAACGCTACTGTTGGTATCCCATGATAAGCAGGCGATCCAAAGCATCTGCGATCGCGCCATTTTGCTGAATAAAGGCCGCATTGAAATGGAAGGCGAGCCGGAAGCCGTCATGGATTACTACAATGCGCTGCTGGCTGATAAGCAAAATCAGTCTATTAAACAGGTCGAACACAACGGCAAAACGCAAACTGTTTCCGGCACCGGTGAGGTAACCATTGCTGAAGTGAACCTGCTGGATGAACAGCGTAATGTGACCGAGTTTGCTGCAGTAGGGGAGCGCGTCCACTTGCAAGTCAATGTTCAGGTTAAGGAAGATATTCCTGAACTGGTGGTGGGTTATATGATCAAGGATCGCCTGGGACAGCCTGTCTTTGGAACCAATACGCATCACCTGAATCAGGCGCTCACCTCCCTGAAAAAAGGAGAAAAGCGCTCATTCATGTTCTCTTTCGACGCTAACCTGGGCGTAGGTTCTTATTCCGTTGCTGTCGCGTTACATACTTCAAGTACCCATCTGGGCAAAAATTATGAATGGCGCGATCTGGCGGTAGTATTCAACGTCGTGAATACGAATCAAAAAGAGTTTGTCGGTGTGTCCTGGCTGCCGCCTGAACTGGAGATTTCTTAATGGGTTCGTCGTTTTACCGTTCATTTGAAGAACGACACAGGGGTACGGTCGAAGATATTAAAGGCCGCCTGAGTTTCTATTTACCTTTTCTGGCGCGCTTAAAAGCACGCTATCCGGATGGGGTGATTGCCGATATCGGCTGCGGCCGCGGAGAGTGGCTGGAAATCCTGAATGAAAACGGCATCGCTAACATCGGCGTTGACCTTGATGACGGTATGCTGGCCCGCGCCCGGGAAGCTGGGCTGAACGTGCAGAAAATGGACTGCCTGAAGTTTCTCGAGCAGCAGGAAGACGAAAGCCTTATCGCGCTGACCGGATTCCATATTGCTGAACACCTGCCTTTCGAGGTCTTACAGCAGCTCGTCAAGCATACCCTGCGCGTGTTGAAACCGGGCGGTTTGTTGATACTTGAGACGCCGAACCCGGAGAACCTGAGCGTTGGAGCCTGTTCATTCTATATGGACCCCACTCATCATCATCCGCTGCCGCCGCCGTTGCTGGAATTTTTACCCATCCACTATGGATTCACTCGCGCGATCACTGTACGTCTGCAGGAAAAGGATGCCCTGAAAGCCGCTGATGCGGCGATTAAACTGGTTGATGTTCTGAAGGGCGTCAGCCCCGATTACAGTATTATTGCGCAGAAAGACGCGCTGCCAGAAGTTCTCGCCAGCTTCGAGCCTCTTTTCACTCAGCAGTACGGTCTGACGTTGGATGCCTTAAGCGAGCGATACGACGCAATTCTGCAAGAACAGCAGGCGGCTTCAGCCGCCCGGCTGGCGGCACTCGATAAATCCTGCGCCCGGAAAATGGGTGAAATGGCACAGAGTATTCAGCTACTGCAGGGCCAGGTTGGCGAATTAAACCAGCTGGTCGCGCACAATCACCAGCTTCAACAGCAGGTAGCCGATCTGCATAATAGCCGCTCATGGCGAGTCACACAGCCGCTGCGCTGGCTCTCTTTCCAGCGCCAGCTGTTGCGTCAGGAAGGGGCTAAAGTTCGCTGCCGGCGTGCGGCAAGAAAAATATTGCGCAAAGGGATGGCGCTCTCGCTGGTCTTTTTCCATCGCTATCCTAAATCAAAGGTGTATCTGTTTAAGATCCTCAGGAAAACCGGCAGTTATCAACTGTTCCAGCGCCTGTTCCAGCGCGTGATGCTGGTGTCGACGGATCCAATGATGATGGCGAAGTCCAGAAGATACGATGTGGGCACTGAAGAGATGACAAGTCGCGCGTTGAGTATTTATAACGAATTAAAAAATAAAAATACGGAGAAATAACGATGCGTATTGTCATTGATTTACAAGGCGCGCAGACGGAAAGCCGCTTTCGTGGCATCGGTCGTTATAGTGTTTCTATTGCCAGAGCGATTATCAGGAATAATAGCCAGCACGAAGTTTTCATCGCTTTATCCGCCATGCTGGGGGAATCCATCGCTGACGTGAAAGCGCAGTTTGCCGATCTGCTGCCGGCAGAAAATATCGTCATCTGGCACGCTGCGGGTCCGGTGCGGGCGATGGACAGAGGCAATGAATGGCGTCGGGAAAGCGCGGAGCTGATGCGTGAAGCCTTCCTTGAGGGGCTACGCCCGGATGTCGTTTTCATCACCAGCCTGTTTGAAGGGCACGTCGATGATGCCGTCACATCCGTGCATAAGTTTAGCCGTAGCTATAAAGTGGCGGTTCTGCACCACGATCTGATTCCGCTGGTGCAGGCGGAAACCTATCTGCTGGACGACGTTTATAAGCCCTATTACCTGCAGAAAGTTGAATGGTTAAAGAATGCCGATCTTCTGCTGACTAACTCCGCTTATACCGCCCAGGAGGCGATTGAACACCTGCATCTGCAGGGCGACCATGTGCGTAATATCGCCGCCGCGGCGGACCCGCAGTTTTGCATGGCAGAAGTTAGCGCAAGCGAAAAAGAGACGGTTCTTGGCCACTATAGCATTCAGCGCGATTTTGTCCTCTATGCGCCGGGTGGGTTCGATTCGCGTAAAAACTTTAAACGTCTGATTGAGGCCTATTCCGGGCTCAGTGATGAATTACGTCGCGCACATCAGTTGGTGATCGTCAGTAAGCTTTCCATTGGCGATCGTCAGTATCTCGAATCCCTGGCCTCTGCGAATGGCCTGCAGCAGGGGGAGTTGGTACTGACCGGCTATGTGCCGGAAAACGAACTGATTCAGCTTTACCGGCTGTGTAAGCTCTTTATCTTTGCCTCGTTACATGAAGGTTTTGGCCTGCCTGTGCTGGAGGCAATGTCGTGCGGCGCGCCGGCTATTGGCTCGAACGTCACCAGCATTCCTGAAGTTATCGGTAATCCTGATGCCCTGTTTGACCCGTATTCCGTCTCCTCTATTCGGGAAAAAATGACCCAATGCCTGACGGATGCGCATTTCCTGGCGCGTCTGAAAGAGATGGCGCAGCAGCAGGCGCGAAATTTCTCATGGGATAAGGCCGCTGTTACGGCGCTGGAAGCGTTTGAAAACATCGCAGTGCAGGGAAAAAGCGCAGCACACGCTTCACCAGCGGCGCTGGTTCAGCGCATCCTCGCCATTTCTCAAGGGCAGCCTGAAGATCGCGATTTACGTTTATGCGCGACGGCCATGGATTTCAACCTGAAAACGGCTGAGCTCTATCAGCTTGAAGACGATGCCCTAAACTGGCGCGTAGAAGGGCCTTTCGATAGTTCATACAGCCTGGCGCTTGTGAATCGTGAATTTGCCCGCGCGCTGGCGGGGGATGGCGTCGATGTGCTGCTGCACTCGACGGAAGGGCCGGGGGATTTTGCCCCTGATGCGGCATTTATGGCGCAGGCTGAAAATAGCGATCTGCTTAATTTTTACAATAAATGCCGCTCAATTGAGGCGGGCAAAAAGGTTGATATCCTCAGCCGTAATATCTACCCACCGCGCGTGGCGGATATGAATGCCCGGGTTAAATTGCTTCACTGCTATGCCTGGGAAGAAACAGGCTTCCCGCAGCCCTGGATACATGAATTCAATCGTGAACTGGATGGCGTCCTGTGTACATCCGAGCACGTTCGTAAGGTCTTGATCGACAACGGGCTAAGCGTACCGGCGTTTGTCGTGGGTAACGGCTGCGATCATTGGCTGAACACCCCGGCAAAACCCCTGAACCGCGCCGCAGAGGGGATGTTCCGTTTCCTGCATGTCTCTTCCTGCTTCCCGCGCAAGGGCGTTCAGGCGATGCTGCAGGCCTGGGGCAGGGCGTTTACCCGCCGTGACAACGTCTCGTTGACCATTAAAACCTTTGATAATCCGCATAACGAAATAGACGCCTGGCTTGCGCAAGCGCAAAGCGAGTTTGCAGACTATCCGTTGGTCGAGGTGATTAAAGCGGATATGTCGGCCGAGGAGCTGAAAGGCCTCTATGAAAGCTGTGACGTGCTGGTTGCGCCAGGATGCGCGGAGGGGTTTGGTCTGCCTATCGCTGAAGCAATGCTTAGCGGACTCCCGGCGATTGTCACCAACTGGAGTGGTCAGCTTGATTTTGTGAATTCACAAAATTCATGGCTGGTGGATTATCAGTTCACTCGAGTAAAAACCCACTTTGGCCTGTTTGCATCCACCTGGGCCAGCGTGGATATCGATAATTTAACGGAAGCCCTGCAGCAAGCTGCATCGACGGATAAATCCGCACTGCGGGAAATGGCGGATGCCGGGCGTCAGCGCATTCTATCGCAATTTACCTGGGCGGCAGTCGCCGAGCGCTCTCAGCAGGCTGTTAAGACGTTGCGGGCGCACATTGATATCGCTCAACACCGGGCACGCATCGGCTGGTTGACGACCTGGAACACTAAGTGCGGTATTGCCACCTATTCTCAGCATTTAGTGGAAAGCGCGCCGCATGGCGCGGATGTGATATTTGCTCCGCAGGTCAGCGCGGAAGATTTAGTTAATCCTGATGAAGATTTTGTTCTGCGTAACTGGATAGTCGGTAAAGAGAACAACTATCTGGAAAATCTTCAGCAGCAAATCGATGTGCTGCGTCTTGACGTATTAGTGATTCAGTTTAACTACGGTTTCTTCAATCATCGTGAACTGGCGGCGTTTATTCGCCATCAGCATGATGCCGGACGCGTGGTTGTAATGGCGATGCATTCGACGGTGGATCCGCAAAAAGAGCCGGAATGGAACTTCCGCCTTGCCAAAATGGTGGATGCGCTGACGCTTTGCGATCGATTGCTGGTACATTCCATTGCCGATATGAATCGTCTGAAAGGGCTGGGTCTCACCGACAATGTTGCCTTGTTCCCCCATGGGGTAATTAATTATTCTGCACCGTCGCCGCGCAATAATCCGCAGGCATTACCCTTAATCGCCAGCTACGGTTTTTGTTTGCCGCATAAGGGATTGATGGAACTTGTTGAGTCCGTCCATCGTCTTAAGCAGGCCGGCAAGCCGGTTCGTCTGCGTCTGGTGAATGCGGAATATCCGGTGGGTGAATCGCGCGATCTGGTTGCGGAACTTAAAGCCGCTTCTCAACGTCTGGGCGTAACCGATCTGATTGAAATGCATAATGATTTTCTGCCGGATGATGAAAGTCTGCGCTTACTTTCCGAAGCCGATCTGCTGATTTTTGCCTATCAGAATACCGGCGAGTCGGCGAGCGGGGCGGTGCGTTACGGTATGGCGACGCAGAAGCCTGTTGCCGTTACGCCGCTGGCGATATTTGATGACCTGGATGATGCTGTCTTTAAATTTGATGGATGCAGCGTGGATGATATTAGCCAGGGTATCGATCGGATTTTACATTCCATTCGTCAGCAGGATTCATGGGCCAGCGCTACTCAGAAACGAGCCGATGCCTGGCGGGAGCAGCATGATTATCACGCCGTATCCCGTCGCCTGGTTAATATGTGTCAAGGCTTAGCTAAAGCTAAATATTTTAAATAAAATAGTCCCCTGCATTTTTTGCCTTTTAATGCAGGGGATGCCTGCTTAATGATGTGCCATTCATTATGAAAATTATATTTGCAACTGAGCCAATCAAATATCCATTAACGGGTATCGGTCGTTATTCCCTCGAACTGGTAAAACGATTGGCGGTGGCCAGCGAAATTGAAGAGCTAAAATTATTTCACGGCTCTTCATTTATTGACAGCATTCCCCAGATTGAAAATAAAGCGGATACCCGAGCCAGCAATCACGGTAAGCTGGCGGCTTTTTTACGCCGTCAGCCGTTATTGATTGAAGCCTATCGCGTGTTGCATCCGCGTCGCCAGGCGTGGGCGCTGCGCGATTATAAAGATTATATCTATCATGGGCCTAACTTTTATCTGCCGCATCGTCTGGAACGTGCCGTAACCACATTTCATGATATCTCCATATTCACCTGTCCGGAATTTCATCCAAAGGACCGGGTGCGTTATATGGAAAAGTCACTGCGCGAAAGTCTGGACACGGCAAAGCTTATTTTGACGGTATCTGACTTTTCCCGCAGCGAAATTATCCGGCTGTTTAACTATCCTGCCGATCGGATCGTAACGACCCATCTTGCCTGCAGCGGCGACTATATTCCGCGCAGCCCGGATGAATGTCTGCCGGTTCTGCAGAAATATCAACTGGAGTGGCAGCGCTACGCGCTTTACATCGGCACGATGGAGCCGCGGAAAAATATTCGAGGCCTGTTGCAGGCGTACCAGCTTCTGCCGATGGAGACGCGCATGCGCTACCCGCTGATTCTCAGCGGTTATCGTGGGTGGGAAGATGATGCGCTGTGGCAGATCGTTGAACGCGGGACTCGTGAAGGATGGATCCGTTATCTGGGTTATGTCCCGGATGGCGATCTTCCGTATTTATATGCGGCAGCCAGAACCTTTATTTATCCTTCGTTTTATGAAGGATTCGGATTACCTATTCTTGAAGCAATGTCTTGCGGTATCCCAGTAGTATGCTCCAATGTCACATCATTACCTGAAGTGGCAGGGGATGCGGGGTTGTTATCCGACCCTAACGATGTAGACGCGATAAGCGCTCATATATTGCAAAGTCTGCAGGATGAATACTGGCGGGAGATAGCAGTAGCGCGCGGTTTTATTCAGGCACAACAGTTTTCGTGGGAAACCTGTACGGCCCAGACGATCGATGCCTATAAATTACTCTAAGGGTGCAAGTTGAGAGTTTTACACGTCTATAAGACCTATTATCCGAATACCTACGGTGGTATTGAACAGGTCATTTATCAGTTGTGCCAGGGTTGCGCTCGTCGGGGGATCGCGGCCGACGTCTTCACCTTTTCCCCGGATAAAAATACCGGGCCAGTGGCTTACGAACAGCATCAGGTTATCTATAATAAGCAATTAATTGAAATCGCCTCGACGCCATTCTCACTCGGCGCGTTAAAGCGATTTAATAAAATTAAAGATAACTACGATATTATTAACTATCATTTCCCGTTTCCCTTTATGGATATGCTACATCTGATGGCGCATCCTAAAGCGAAAACCGTTGTCACCTATCATTCCGATATTGTGAAACAAAAGCGGCTAATGAAATTATATCAACCGCTGCAGGAGCAATTTCTCTCCAGCGTTGACTGTATTGTGGCCTCATCGCCAAACTACGTAGCCTCCAGCCAGACGCTGCAAAAATACCTCGATAAAACGGTGGTCATTCCCTTCGGCCTCGAGCAAAAGGATGTGCAGCATAATCCGCAGCGCCTGGCTTACTGGCGAGAGAAAGTCGGCGAGCGCTTTTTCCTTTTTGTCGGCGCATTTCGTTACTATAAGGGATTGCATATTCTGCTGGATGCCGCAGAGCGCAGTCGACTGCCGATCGTTATTGTCGGCGGCGGCCCGCTGGAAGCGGAAGTTCGCCGTGAGGCTGTACAGCGCGGCCTGAATAACGTGATATTCACCGGCATGCTGAACGATGAGGATAAATATATTCTCTTTCATCTGTGCCGCGGGGTGGTCTTTCCCTCGCACCTGCGCTCAGAGGCGTTTGGCATTACCTTACTGGAAGGAGCGCGGTTCGCCCGGCCGCTGATCTCGTGTGAAATTGGCACCGGAACCTCGTTTATCAACCAGGATAAGGTCAATGGTTGCGTGATCCCGCCGGATAACAGCGCAGCGTTGGTCGAAGCGATGAACGAACTCTGGCACAGTGATGAAACGGCAGCGCGCTATGGCGCAAATTCACGTCGCCGCTTTGAGGAGATGTTTACCGCCGAACATATGATTGATGCCTACGTGAATCTCTACAGCACGCTGCTGGAGCAGAAACCCTGATAGGCCGCAAATCGCCCCCGCCAGCGCGGGGGCGCAAGGCATCAGTGACGGCTCTTAAGATTGTTAATCACGTCCGTTAAATTCAGCCCCTGATCCTGCAGCAGCACCAGCAGGTGATACATCAAATCCGACGCTTCATTCTTCAGCTCGAACTGGTCATGCACCGTGGCGGCCAGCGCGGTCTCAACGCCTTCTTCTCCCACCTTCTGGGCAATGCGCTTGGTGCCGCTAGCGTACAGCTTCGCGGTGTAAGAGCTCTCCGGGTCAGCGTGCTTGCGTTCGGCCAACAGTTGCTCCAGCTGGTAGAGAAACAGCCACTGGTGGCCGGTTTCACCGAAGCAGCTCGATGTGCCTTTATGGCAGGTTGGGCCAATCGGATTTACCAGCGCCAGCAGGGTGTCGTTATCGCAATCCGGGGTGATGCTCACCACGTTGAGAAAATTACCCGACGTTTCCCCCTTGGTCCACAGACGCTGTTTGGTCCGTGAATAAAAGGTCACTTTACCGGTCTCTTCGGTTTTCGCCAGCGCATCCTGATTCATATAGCCCAGCATCAGCACTTCCCCGGAAACGGCGTGCTGCACGATGACCGGCATCAGACCGTCGGTTTTTTGCCAATCCAGCTGTTCACTTAACATACCCTAATCTCCACGCCCTGTGCTGCCAGGTACGTTTTTAGTTCACCAATATTGATAATTTGCTTGTGGAACACCGAGGCGGCCAGCGCGCCGTCGACGTTGGCGTCGCGGAAGGCTTCCAGGAAGTGCTCCATAGTCCCGGCACCGCCGGATGCAATCAGCGGCACGTGGCACACGGCGCGTACCTTGCTTAACTGCTGCAGATCGTAGCCGTTACGCACGCCGTCCTGATTCATCATATTGAGGACGATCTCGCCGGCCCCGCGCTTTTGTACTTCCTGCACCCAGTCCAGCGTTTCCCACTGCGTCACCCGCGTACGGCTCTCATCGCCGGTATATTGATTGACGTGATACTTCCCGCTTTCGGCGTCAAACCAGGTATCGATACCCACGACAATACACTGCACCCCGAACCGATCGGCCAGGCGAGTAATCAGCGTCGGGTCCGCCAGGGCAGGGGAGTTGATGGAGATTTTATCCGCGCCAAAGGAGAGGATTTGCGCCGCCTCTTCCAGCGACTTAATGCCGCCGGCGACGCAGAAGGGAATGTCGATCACTTCCGCAACGCGCGATACCCAGCTTTTATCCACCACGCGACCGTCGCTCGAGGCGGTGATATCGTAGAACACCAGCTCATCCGCGCCTTCGTCGGCATAGCGTTTTGCCAGCGGGACAATATCGCCGATGATTTCGTGATTACGGAACTGCACGCCTTTCACTACCTGGCCGTCGCGAACGTCAAGACAGGGGATTATCCGTTTTGCCAGCATTGAATGGCCTCCGTTACGTTAAATTTACCTTCCAGCAGCGCCCGGCCGACAATCACCCCGCGCACCCCGGTTCCGCGCAGCGCGGCGATATCATGCAGATCGCCAATGCCGCCGGAGGACTGAAACGCCACCTGCGGATAGCGGGCGCAGACTTCTTCATACAGCGAGACGTTGGACCCGGCCAGCGTCCCGTCGCGGGAAATATCGGTACATAGCACGTGCTGCAGGCCGACGGACTGATAGCTCTCCACCAGCTCCTCCAGGGTTACGCCGGAATTCTCCTGCCAGCCGCTAACGGCCACCTGCTTGCTGCCTTGCGCATCGATCCGTACGTCCAGCGCCAGCACCAGATGCTGCGGGCCAAAACGCTTAAACCAGCCTTTCACCACTTCCGGCGACTTCACCGCCGTCGAGCCCACCACCACGCGCGCCACGCCCGCGTCAAGCAGGGCGGCCACGTCTTCTTCCGTGCGCACGCCGCCGCCGACCTGCACCGGCACGTTCACGCCGGCAACCAGCGTTTTCAGCAGCGGGATCTGGCGCTTCGCCGGATCTTTCGCCCCGGTCAAATCGACGAGATGCAGTACTTCGGCCCCTTGCGCGGCATAGGATTGCAGGCGCGGCAGCGGATCGTTGCCGTAGTCGCGCTGCTGGCCATAATCGCCCTGATGGAGACGGACGACCGTACCGTCAATTAAATCTAAAGCAGGAATGATCATCACATCTCCAGGAAGTTTTTCAGCAGCTGCGCCCCGGCGCTGCCGGAGCGTTCAGGGTGGAACTGGACGCCAAAAAAGTTATCTTTCTGCACCGCCGCGGTGAAGGCCTCGCCGTAGCTGCACTGAGCGATGGTGTTAACGTTGACCGGCATCGCGTAGCTGTGGACGAAGTAAAAATACGCCCCGTCTTCAATGCCGCGAAACAGACGATCGCCCGCTTTAGCATATACCCGGTTCCAGCCCATATGCGGCAGCGGCAGGCCGTGGTCGGTCATTTTTGGCACGTCCTGGTCGATAATACCCAGCAGGTCGACGCCGTTATTCTCTTCGCTGCGTTTTCCCAGCAACTGCATACCGAGACAAATGCCCAGCACCGGTTGGGTGCAGGCTTTAATCAGATCGATTAAATCCCGTTCGCGCAGCTGGTCCATTGCCGCCTGAGCCGTCCCTACGCCCGGCAGAAACAGTTTATCGGCGCGCAGCACCACGTCCGGGTCACGGCTGACCTGCGGCTCGTAGCCGTGGCGGCTCACCGCAGATTTCACCGAATTGAGGTTGGCGCAGCCGGTATCGAGGATCACCACGTTCATCAGAGTACCCCTTTCGAAGATGGCAGCGTGTCGCCCTGGACGCGGATGGCCTGGCGTAGCGTGCGACCGAAGGCCTTAAACAGGCTCTCAACGCGGTGGTGATCGTTTTTGCCCTTGGTTTTCAGGTGCAGAGTGACCGCCATGGTATAGGAGAGCGAGCGGAAGAAGTGTTCGACCATCTCGGTGCTCAGATCGCCAACGCGCTGATAGGTAAAATCAGCTTTGTATTCAAGGTGCGGGCGGCCAGAAATATCCAGCGCGCAGCGGGCCAGGCACTCGTCCATTGGCAGCACAAAGCCGAAACGGCCGATGCCGCGCTTGTCGCCGAGCGCCAGCTTCAGCGCTTCGCCCAGCGCAAGGCCGGTGTCTTCCACGGTGTGGTGATCGTCAATATAGAGGTCGCCGCCGACCTTGACCTCCAGACGGAAGCCGCCGTGGGTGGCAATTTGGTCAAGCATATGATCGAAGAAGCCGACGCCGGTGGAGATTTTGCTGCCGCCTTCGCGATCGAGCCACACTTTGACATCCACCTGGGTCTCTTTAGTGATGCGCTCAACGTGGGCGTAGCGGTCGCGACGGGTCAGTTGTTCGCAAATGGTCGGCCAGTCAAGCGTTTCGCGATCGTAGCGCAGTCCGGTAATGCCCATGTTATCCGCCAGCTGAATGTCGGTGGCCCGGTCGCCAATCACGTAGCTATTGGCGGTGTCCATCACCCCTTGCTCCAGCCACGGCAGCACCAGTCTGGTTTTCGGCTTGCGGCAGTCGCAATTATCCGCCGGGAGATGCGGGCAAATCAGCACCTCGTCAAAGTTGACGCCCTGTGAGGAGAAGATCTGCATCATCAGGTTGTGCGGGCCGTCGAACTCGTCCTGCGGCAGGCTGGCGGTTCCCAGTCCGTCCTGATTGGTGATCATCACCAGCTTATACCCTTCCTGCTGCAGCTTGAGCAGGGCCGGGATCACCTGCGGCTCAAACGCCAGCTTATCGAAGCGGTCTACCTGAAAATCAACCGGTGGTTCGGAAATCAGCGTACCGTCACGGTCAATAAAGAGAAACTTCTGGGTCATACATTCTCCGCAGTCAAAGCGTCAATGACGCGCTGGCTCTCTGCACGGGTACCGATAGTGATACGCAAACAGCCGCTTAATGAAGGTTGTTTATTCTGGTCACGTAAGATAATGCCCTGATCCCACAAAGATTTAAACACCGCGCTGGACGCGGTGATCCGCGCCAGTACGTAGTTGGTCTCGGAAGCGAACACCTCTTCCACGCAGGCAATGCTGCGCAGCTGGCTGACCAGATAATCGCGTTCGTTGAGGATCTGCGCCACGCGCTCGCGCATGGCGGCAATCCCTTCCGCACTCAGCGCCTGAGCGGCAATATCGGCGACCGGCGTCGAGAGCGGATAGGGCGCGATAACTTTCAGCAGTACGTTAATGACCTCGACGTTGGCGAGGGTAAAGCCGCAGCGCAGTCCAGCCAGGGCAAACGCCTTGGACAGCGTGCGCAGAACCACCAGATGCGGATACTCGTTCAGCCAGGTTGCCAGCGTCGCCTGCGGGCAGAACTCAATATAGGCTTCATCCGCGACCACGATGGCTTTACCGCGCGCCATCTCCAGCAGGGTGCGGAAATCTTTCGGGTTGATAATCTGTCCGGTCGGGTTATTCGGGCTGCAGACGAAAATCACTTTCACGCCGTCAAGATTGGCTGCGATGCCCGGCAGATCCAGCTGCCAGTCGGCGAGCGTCGGCACCGTACGACAGGTCACGCCGATGGTTTCGGCGCTGACGCTGTACATGCCGTAGGTCGGTGGGCAGTAGAGCACCGCGTCCTGGCCCGGCTCGCAGAAGGCGCGGATCAGTAGTTCAATGCCTTCGTCGGCGCCGCGGCTGACCAGCACCTGCTCCGGCTTAACGCCAGCATACTGCGCATAGCGTTCAATGACGGCTTTCGGCTGCGGTTCCGGATAGCGGTTCAGCGTCTGTTCGGTCAGCTGGAACGCAACCGCGGTGGGGAATTCATTGGCGTTCAGCCAGACGTCGCCCTTACCGCCCAGACGGCGAGCAGACTGATACGGCGTCAGCACGCGGACGTTGGCGCGGGCTAAATCTTCGATGCTCATGCTTGCTCCTTAAGGGCTGCAACGCGCAGCGTAACGGCGTTTTTGTGAGCGTCCAGGCGCTCGGCGGCGGCCAGTATCTCAATGGTGGAAGCGAGGGCGGCGAACCCGTCGCAGGACAGCTCCTGCACGGTCATGCGTTTCTGAAAGTCCGCCAGGCCGAGGCTGGAGCAGGTCGCGGTGTAGCCGTAGGTCGGCAGCACGTGGTTGGTTCCGGAGGCATAATCCCCGGCGGATTCCGGCGACCAGTCGCCGAGGAACACCGAGCCGGCGCTGGTGATGCCATCGACCAGTTCGCGAGCGTTGCGGGTCTGAATAATCAGGTGTTCAGGGCCGTACTGGTTGGATATTTCCACGCACTGGGCGATATCGCGGGCCACGATGATCCGGCTGGCGGAGAGCGCCTCACGGGCGGTTTCCGCACGCGGCAGCGCGGACAGCTGGCGCTCAACGGCTTCGGCGACGCGGGTGGCCATCGTGCTATCCGGCGTCAGCAGGATCACCTGCGAATCCGGGCCGTGCTCCGCCTGGGAAAGCAGGTCAGAGGCGACGAAATCAGGGGTTGCGCCGCTGTCGGCGATCACCAGCACTTCCGATGGCCCGGCGGGCATATCGATAGCCGCGCCGTCAAGACGCTGGCTGACCTGGCGCTTGGCCTCGGTGACGAAGGCGTTGCCCGGGCCAAAGATTTTATCGACTTTCGTCACCGACTCCGTGCCGAAGGCGAGGGCGGCAATTGCCTGCGCGCCGCCGACGTTAAAGATATTGCGCACGCCGCATAGCTGGGCGGCATAGAGAATTTCATCGGCAATCGGCGGTGGCGAGCACAGCACGACCTGCTGGCAGCCCGCGATGCGCGCCGGCGTGGCGAGCATCAGGACCGTTGAGAACAGCGGCGCCGAGCCGCCGGGAATATATAAGCCGACGGAGGCGATAGGGCGGGTCACCTGCTGGCAGCGCACGCCCGGCAGGGTTTCCACATCTACGGCCTGCAGTCGCTGCGCGTTGTGAAAGGTTTCGATATTTCTAACCGCTACGGCCATCGCCTGCTTGAGCTCGTCGCTCAGGCGCGCACCGGCGGCGGCAATCTCTTCTTCGCTAACTTTCAGCGCTGTGACCTCGGTTTTGTCGAACTTTGCGCCGTATTCACGCAGGGCCGCATCGCCGTTGTCTTTAACATTATTCAGGATCTCCGCCACCGTTTTGCTGATGCTCTCGGAGGCGGAAATGGCCGGACGCATTAAAAGTTGTTGCTGTTGTTCTGCGCCACAGCCGTTCCAGTCGATAATTGTGTTGAAGCTCATGATTGTTTCCCCTGTTTGTCCCGTGACCGACCCGACGGATTACTCCATCATCTTCTCAATCGGCAGAACCAGAATGGAGCTGGCGCCCAGCGCTTTCAGTTTTTCCATGGTTTCCCAGAACAGGGTTTCACTGCTGACCATGTGCATGGCGACGCGCTGCTTGTCCCCCGCCAGCGGCAGGATGGTCGGACGCTCGGCGCCGGGCAGCAGGGCGACAACCTCTTCCAGGCGCTCGGTGGGCGCGTGCATCATGATGTATTTCGATTCGCGAGCCTGAATCACGCCCTGAATACGGGTCAGCAGGCGGTCGATAAGCTGCTGTTTGCTATCCGCCATCTCACCGTCGCGCTGGATCAGGCAGGCTTTGGAGCGGAACATGACTTCCACTTCGCGCAGGCCGTTCGCTTCGAGAGTCGCGCCGGTAGAGACCAGGTCGCAAATCGCGTCGGCCAGGCCAGCGCGCGGGGCCACTTCAACCGAGCCGTTCAGCAGGCAGGATTTAAAGGAGATGCCTTTCTGGTCAAGGTAGCGCTTCAGCAGGTGCGGGTAAGAGGTCGCGATGCGTTTGCCGTCCAGTGCCGCAGGGCCGTCCCAGGGTTCATCCGCCGGGGTCGCCAGCGACAGGCGGCAGCCGCCGAAGTCGAGGCGGCGCAGGGTAAAGTAGCGCGGATCTTCGCCCTGGGCGCGGCGGCTCAGCAGCTCTTCTTCCAGCACGTTTTCACCGATAATCCCCAAATCGACCACGCCGTCCATGATAAGGCCAGGAATATCGTCATCACGCACGCGCAGAATATCGATCGGCATATTTTCCGCCATCGCGATCAGGCGCTGGGTGTGCAGATTCACTTTGATGCCGCAGCGGCTGAGTAATTCGCGTGAATCTTCGCTTAAACGCCCTGATTTCTGAATAGCTATGCGTAAACGGCTGTTGTCTAACATTGTTATTTTCCTCTGTACCCTGTCTGAATCTGTCGAATGCGGTCCAAAAAAAAGCCCCCGGAAGTGAATCTTCCGGGGGCTCTCTTTGCGTTCATGCACCACTGGAAGATCCAAATGTCTTCCAGCACACATCGCCTGAAAGACTAGTCAGGATGATGGTGATGATGGTGGTTTTTAAATTGAACGCTGTTCATAAAATTCTCTGTGAATGACTATGCATTTGATGCCTTTTAACCTAAACCACTTCACTCGCATAAAGCAAGGGCTTTTTTCTATCATTAATTCATTTCATATTGACCGAAGAAATTGTCAGTTGCCGCCGTCTGGCGTAGCCTTAAGTCAGCACAGCGAAAATTCAGGAGCAAGGGGATGAAGAAGGTCGCAATTGTAGGATTAGGATGGCTGGGTATGCCGCTTGCGCTGTCGTTGATGTCGCGGGGATGGCAGGTCACCGGCAGTAAGACCACCCAGGATGGCGTAGAGGCGGCGCGGATGTGCGGTATCGACAGCTACCCGCTGCGTCTGGAGCCGCAGCTGGTCTGCGACGCTGAGGATCTGGATGCATTAATGAACGTCGACGCGCTGGTGATTACCCTGCCGGCGCGCCGGACCGGGCCGGGAGACGACTTCTATCGTCAGGCGGTACAGGAAATCGTTGATACCGCGCTCGCGCATCACGTGCCGCGCATCCTGTTTACCAGCTCGACTTCCGTCTACGGCAACGCCAGCGGCACGCTGAAAGAGAGCTCGCCCCGTAATCCGCAAACCGCCAGCGGACAAGTGCTGAAAGAGCTGGAGGACTGGCTGCACAATCTTCCTGGCACCTCGGTGGACATTCTGCGCCTTTCCGGGCTGGTGGGGCCGTCTCGTCACCCGGGGCGCTTCTTTGCCGGAAAATCCGCGCCGGACGGCCAGCACGGCGTGAACCTGGTGCATCTCCAGGATGCGATCGCCGCGATCGAGCTGTTATTGCAGTCCCCGAAAGGCGGACGCATCTATAATATATGTGCGCCTAAGCATCCCGCGCGCGGCGTCTTTTATCCGCTGATGGCCCGGGAGCTTGGGCTTCCCGTTCCCGTCTTCTCTGATAACCCGGAAAACGGTAGCGGCAAGATCGTGGATGGCAGCCGTATTTGCAACGAACTGGGGTTTGAATACCAATACCCCGACCCGCTGGTGATGCCGATGGAGTGATCCGCCAGCGGTGAATCGCGTACCGTAAGGGGGTAGCGATGAAACCACTGCTGGATGTGCTCGTCATTCTTGATGCCCTCGACAAAGAGGGCAGTTTTGCCGCCGCCTCGGCAAAGCTTTATAAAACGCCCTCCGCGCTGAGCTATACCATTCATAAGCTGGAAAGCGACCTCAATATTCAACTACTCGATCGCAGCGGCCACCGGGCGCGCTTTACCCGTACCGGTCAGATGCTGTTGGAAAAAGGGCGGGACGTGCTGCATACCGCCCGCGAGCTGGAAAAGCAGGCCGTCAGGCTGCATCAGGGCTGGGAAGACAGGCTGGTGCTGAACGTTGATAGCGGTTTCCCGTTTCACCTGTTGGCGCCGCTGATAACGGCGTTTTATCGCCAGCATCACGCCACCCGTCTGGAATTTCGCCGTGACACCCTCGCAGCAGGCTGGCAGACCCTGGCGGAAGGGCGGGCGGATCTGCTGCTCGGGGTTCAGAGCGGCCCGCCGGCGCTAAGCGGCTACGGTTGTCTGCTTCTCGGTGAACTGACGCAGGTATTTGTCGTTTCGCCCCAGCATCCGCTGGCGCAAATTACCGAACCGCTGAGCTGGCGCACGTTGCGCCGTTATCGCGCGATTGCCAACTGCGGCTCGTTGCCGCAGGCAGAAAATCAGGACAGCCTGACGGTATTCGATCTTTCCGGCCAGCTGACGCTGCTTTGCGCCGGGCTGGGGTGGGGCTATTTGCCGCTATTTCAGGTGCAGCCTTTATTAGCGCGCGGCGAGCTGCGAATAATTCAAACCAGGATGGTTGCGCCGGTAAATCGCGCGTGGATTGGCTGGCATGAAGAGGGCGGTGGTCTGGCGGGCGAGTGGTGGCGAGCAGAGATATTAGCAAATAGTGCTATCCATCAGGTCTATAATACTAAAATCGTATGAATATTAATCTGTTAGAGATTGGCCGTAATTATTAAGCCTTGCAACATCTTGTCATCATGCCAGTAGTTGTTGCAAAATACGCGTCCTGAAAATCAGAAACTGGCCGACGCTTTTTTAAAGTGTCGGTTATTTTTTTGGTTGAAAGACACATCATTCAATACCAAGAGGCCGGGCTTCGTACCGGATAGATATTTACTAAAAACCGACAGTGGTTGTCGCTGAGGAATACAAAGAAATGGGGCAATTTTTTGCTTACGCGCTGGCGTTCACCGTAAAAGGGGATAACTATGTCGCATAACGCTACTCCAAAAACCTCTCGCGTGGAATTACGTAAAACGCTTACGTTGATTCCGGTTGTAATGATGGGCCTTGCCTATATGCAGCCAATGACGCTGTTCGATACGTTTGGTATCGTCTCTGGATTGACTGATGGTCACGTTGCGACGGCTTACGCCTTCGCGCTGATCGCCATTCTTTTCACGGCGCTGAGCTACGGTAAACTGGTTCGCCGTTTTCCGTCGGCGGGTTCCGCTTATACCTACGCACAGAAATCCATTAGCCCGGCCGTTGGCTTTATGGTTGGCTGGTCATCGCTGCTGGACTATCTGTTCATGCCGATGATCAACATTCTGCTGGCAAAAATTTACTTTGAAGCGCTGGTGCCTTCCATTCCGTCGTGGATCTTTGTTGTTGCGCTGGTGGCCTTTATGACCATCTCCAACCTGCGCAGCATTAAGACCGTGGCGAACTTCAACACCCTGATCGTTATCCTGCAGATGGGTATCGTAGCGGTGATTGTTGGCCTGATTATCTACGGCGTTATGCACGGCGAAGGCGCGGGCACGCTGACCAGCACCCGTCCGTTCTGGTCTGAAGGCGCGCACGTGGTGCCGATGATTACCGGTGCGACCATTCTCTGCTTCTCGTTCCTTGGCTTCGACGGTATCTCTTCGCTGTCTGAAGAAACCAAAGACGCAGAGCGCGTGATCCCGAAGGCTATCTTCCTGACGGCGCTGATTGGTGGCCTGATCTTTATCGGGGCTTCCTACTTCCTGCAGCTGTACTTCCCGGATATCTCGCGCTTTAAGGATCCGGACGCATCGCAGCCTGAAATCATGCTGTACGTTGCGGGCAAAACCTTCCAGTGGGGCGTGCTGATTTTCTCCAGCGTCACCGTACTGGCGTCCGGCATGGCTGCGCACGCGGGCGTTTCCCGTCTGATGTACGTGATGGGCCGCGACGGCGTGTTCCCGACGCGTTTCTTTGGTTACGTGCATCCGAAATGGCGGACTCCGGCGTGGAACGTACTGCTGGTTGGCGCGATTGCGCTGCTGGCGATTAAATTCGACCTCGTGACGGCAACGGCGCTGATTAACTTCGGTGCGCTGGTGGCGTTCACCTTCGTTAACCTGTCGGTGATCTCACAGTTCTGGATCCGTGAAAAACGCAACAAGACGCTGAAAGACCACTTCAACTATCTGGTTCTGCCGGTGTGCGGCGCGCTGACCGTCGGCGCGCTGTGGATCAACCTGGAAGAGAGCTCCATGGTTCTCGGCCTGATCTGGGGCGGTATTGGTCTGGTCTACCTGGCCTGCGTGACCAAAAGCTTCCGCAACCCGGTACCGCAGTACGAAGACGTTGCCTGATCGCGTTTGGTGATGAGAAAGCCGGAGGGAAACCTCCGGCTTTTTTGTTTCTGGCGGATGTCGATCTTTCCGACTCGCGCTACGCTTAGCCGGGCTACAGATTCACCGCTGCCCACGGTCTGGTAGCCCGGGTAAGGCGTGTACGCCGCAACCCGGGATTCCCGGGCACGAGTTCGTGTGGTTTTGCGGGGTGGTTGCCCGGATAGAGGCGCAGCATCGCCTCCGGCAGATTCAGCAGAAATGTGGGCGATTTACTTCTCCTGCTGCATCACCTTAAGCAGCGTATCCAGCAGGCCGGGAAAGCGCGCGTCTAAATCTTCCCGGCGCAGCGAAATCAAATTCTCCCGCCCCTGAGGCCGCTGCCAGATCACCCCGCTGTCGCGCAAGACGCGCCAGTGGTGAGTCATGGTCGACTTCGCCACATCTTCATGACGCAGGGCGTTACAGCTCTGCTCGCTGCCGTCGGCAAGGATCCGGATAATCTCAAGCCGCAGCGGGTTACCGAGGGCGAAAAGCACATTTTCGAGGCGAATTTGTTCACGTTCGGGGTGATTGGCGATCATAATATTCCTGTGTCGGCGGCGGCGCAGATCCGCGAGCAGCCGTTATCGGCGGCTGGCCGGTAATATACCCAAACTCTTTTTCTAAAGCCACGCGCGTCGTCGCAGCCATACCAATCGTAACGATAGCAAAAATAGTTCGAATATACTCGTACAGTTGTACTATGATGAAAGCCGTTAAATGAACGGCGGCTCATTCCGGCCGCTGACTGACAGTCAAAATGACTAAGGACGCATCATGCCCCGACCCATCCCCCTCGAACGTTATCGCAACATCGGTATCTCCGCGCATATCGATGCCGGCAAAACCACCACCACCGAGCGCATCCTGTTTTACACCGGGATGAGCCACAAGCTGGGGGAAGTACACGATGGCGCGGCAACTACCGACTGGATGGCGCAGGAACAGGAGCGTGGGATCACCATTACGTCCGCGGCGGTGAGCTGCTTCTGGCCCGGTATGGACCGCAGCTTTGAGCAACACCGGATTAATATCATCGATACCCCCGGGCACGTGGATTTCACCATTGAAGTCGAGCGCTCTATGCGCGTACTGGACGGTGCGGTCATGGTTTACGACTCCGTGGGCGGCGTGCAGCCGCAGTCGGAAACCGTCTGGCGCCAGGCGAACAAATACCACGTCCCGCGGCTGGCCTTCGTCAACAAGATGGACCGCCCCGGCGCGGATTTTTTCCGCGTGGTGCAGATGATGACCGATCGCCTGAAGGCGAACCCGGTACCGATTGTGATCCCGGTGGGCGCCGAAGAGCACTTCACCGGCGTGGTGGATCTCATCAAAATGCGCGCCATTTTGTGGGATGACGCCACCCAGGGAATGACCTTCAGCTATGCGCCGGTGCCCGACGAACTGCTGGAAACCGCCCGGTTGTGGCGGGAAAAAATGGTTTCGGCGGCGGCGGAAGCCAGCGACGAACTGATGGATAACTATCTCGAAACCGGCGAGTTGAGCGAGGCGGAAATCGTCGCCGGACTGCGTCAGCGCACGGTGAAGGGGGAAATCCAGGCAGTGCTGTGCGGCAGCGCGTTTAAAAACAAAGGCGTGCAGCGGATGCTTGATGCGGTGGTTGAGCTGATGCCGTCGCCGCTGGATATTCCGGCGATTCAGGGCGTGGATGAGAAAGGGCAGCCCGCTGAACGTCACCCGAGCGACGACGAACCGTTCTCGGCGCTGGCATTTAAACTGATGACCGACCCCTACGTCGGCCAATTGACCTTTATCCGCGTCTATTCCGGGACGCTGAAAAAAGGCGATGCGGTGTGGAATCCGGTGAAAGGCAAGAAAGAGCGCATCGGCCGCATCGTGCTGATGCAGGCCAACGATCGCCATGAAGTGGACGAACTGCACGCCGGAGATATTGCCGCCTGCGTCGGCCTGAAGGATGTCACCACCGGCGACACGCTGTGCGACCCTGATGCGGTGACTACCCTTGAACGGATGGAGTTCCCGGAGCCGGTGATTTCGCTGGCGATTGAACCGAAAACCAAAGCCGATCAGGAGAAAATGGGCATCGCCCTGCAGCGGCTGGCGGCGGAAGATCCGTCGTTTCGTCTGCATACTGACGAGGAGTCCGGCCAGACGATCATTTCCGGGATGGGCGAACTGCATCTGGAGATTATCGTTGACCGCATGAAGCGCGAGTTTGGCGTCGAGGCGAATATCGGGCGCCCGCAGGTGACCTATCGCGAGACGATCCGCAAAACGGTCAAAGAGGTGGAAGGCAAGTTTGTTCGCCAGTCCGGCGGTAAAGGGCAGTATGGTCACGTGGTGCTGAGCCTTGAACCGCTGGCGCCGGGAAGCGGTTTCGTGTTTGAGGACGCGACCAAAGGCGGCGTGGTGCCGCGCGAGTACATCCCTTCAGTCGAAAAAGGGCTGCGCGAAGCGATGGGCACCGGCGTGCTGGCGGGATATCCGGTGGTGGATATTAAGGCGACCCTGACGTTTGGTTCGTATCACGACGTCGACTCCTCGGAGATGGCTTTCCGGATGGCGGCGATATTCGGCTTCAAGGAAGGGGCGCGCAGGGCCGACCCGGTTATTCTTGAACCGGTGATGCATGTGGAAGTGGAGACCCCGGAAGAGTACGCCGGCAATATTATGGGCGATCTCTCTTCCCGGCGCGGGATGGTACAGGGAATGGAGGAGCGGTTCGGCAGCCAGATTATTCGCGCCGACGTGCCGCTGGCCGAGATGTTTGGCTATTCCACCACGCTGCGTTCAATGTCCCAGGGCCGGGCGACCTACAGCATGGAATTCCACCACTACGCGGAAGCCCCGCGCAACGTGGCTGAGGCGATTATCGCCAGCCGCGCCAAAGGCTAAACTACGTTCCCGGGTGCGACGCGAGGCGTCTTACCCGGGATACGAGTCCTGCCAACGTTTGTAGCCCGGGTAAGGCGTTAGCCGCAACCCGGGAATTTCTTCCAGTCAAACAATATCCTGCGCGTACTGCCACAGCGCCTTCAGCTGCGCCAGCTTCTCTTTATCATCCGCATATTGCTGATACAGCATCTGTAGCTCATCGGCGTAGGCCTGCAAAAACTCTGGCGTAAACACCTGGCGACGGTGCTCCAACCAGCGCTGCTGCTCGGCTTCATCCAGCGTGCCCGGGTAATTGCGCGCGCGATAGTTGAACAGTAGACGCTCAATACGCTTGTCGGCAAAGGTAATGTCCAGCGCCGGCAGATTGCGCGGCTCCGTCTCGAGTACGATTTTCATCGCCGCGCGGTCGGCATCGCTGAAAAAGCCGTTATACAGCTGTGCATCGACGTTATCGGACGGCACAAACGGCTCCGCTTCGGCATAAATCGCCACCACTTTCTCGCGCACCTGCGGATTGGCCCGCAGCCGCTGGGCGTTCTCCAGACAGCGCTGGATATTGATGCCCAATCGGTCAGCATCCTGCGGGCGCAGGGTATTTTGCTGCGCCAGCACCGGGCACTTATTGAGGTGGACCAGCTTGATCGGCACCGCAGCCAGATCGCCCAACTCGCTTTTCGGCGTATACAGCCGTTCGCGCAGGGCATCGGCATCCAGATCCAGCAGAGGGGCGATATCACCGGCCAGGTCGACCATAATCACCGCGTTACGGTTATCCGGGTGCCACGCCAGCGGGGCGACCAGGCTGGTGTTGCCGCGCGCCGCGCCGAACATACCGGAAACATGCACCAGCGGCTTGATCTGCGGCACGTCAATCAGCGTCGCCAGCTTGCGCTTGTTGCGGTGGGCGTAAAGATAGTCGAACAGGCGCGGCTGCTGAGTCTTCACCAGCTTTGCCATCGCGATAGTGGCGTAAACGTCGGCCATCGCGTCGTGGGCGTTGCTGTGTTCGATGCCGTTAGCGACGGTCAGATGCTCCAGCCGGAAGCTCGGTAAGCCCTCATCATTTTCCGGCCAGTTGATCCCCTCGGGGCGCAGCGCATAGCAGGCGCGCATCACGTCCAGTAGATCCCAGCGGGAGTTGTCATGCTGCCAGCTCCAGGCGTAAGGATCGTAAAAATTGCGATAGAAGATATTGCGCGTGACTTCATCATCGAAGCGCACGTTGTTGTAGCCGACGATGCAGGTTTTCGGCACCGTGAACAGATCGTGAACGCGGCGGGCAAACGCGGCTTCGTTGTCGCCTTTGGCATTGGCCTCCTGCGGCGTTATCCCGGTGACCATTACCGCCTGCGGCTGCGGCAGATAGTCGTCGGCGAGCCTGCAGTAGAACACTTCAGTTTCGCCGACGACATTCAGGTCTTCATCGGTACGGATGGCGGCAAACTGCGACGGCCGGTCGAGCGAAGGGCTGGTGCCGAAGGTCTCGTAATCGTGAAACAAAAATCCGGGCTGGTTGGCGCTATCTTGCATAATCTGTTCATTATCCCTGGTGGCGAGCAGCCATCATGGTAAACGATTTGCCGGGCCATCAGAAGGGTATCGGCTTTACCTGACACCGCCAGTGTCATATTTTCTTGCAATTAAACCCTGATATGAAACGAGAAGTTCCGTAAAAAGGACGGCGAATCTGTCAATTTAGAGGATATGCCGTTGAAAGGCCGTTTGTTTATTGCTGTATCTTTGCTCGCTGCGAGCGTTTCCTGCGCATTTGCCGCCAATGATTTTCCCGTCAACGTGACGCCGCCTTCCATTCAGGCCGGTTCCTGGGTGCTGATGGATTACACCACCGGCCAGGTCCTTACCGCCGGTAACGAGCATCAGCAGCGCAATCCCGCCAGCCTGACCAAACTGATGACCGGCTATGTGGTCGATCGCGCCATCGACAGCCACCGCATCACCTTTGACGACATCGTCACCGTCGGTAAAGACGCCTGGGCGCAGGGCAATCCGGTCTTTAAGGGATCTTCCCTGATGTTTCTTAAGCCTGGCGATCGGGTTAGCGTACGCGACTTGAGCCGCGGGCTCATCGTTGACTCCGGCAACGATGCCTGCGTGGCGCTGGCGGATTATGTTGCCGGCGGCCAGCCGCAGTTTGTCGCGCTGATGAACAGCTATGTGGACAAACTGCATTTACAGGATACCCATTTTGAAACCGTTCACGGCCTCGACGCGCCGGGGCAGCACAGCTCAGCCTACGATCTGGCGGTACTCTCGCGGGCGATTATTCACGGCGAGCCGGACGTTTATCATATGTACAGCCAGAAGAGTCTGACGTGGAACGGCATTACCCAGCAGAACCGCAACGGCCTGCTGTGGGATAAAACCATGAACGTTGATGGTCTGAAAACCGGCCATACCTCCGGCGCCGGCTTCAATCTGATTGCCTCCGCGGTGGACGGCCAGCGCCGGCTGATTGCGGTAGTCATGGGGGCCGACAGCCCGAAAGGGCGTGAACAGCAGGCGGCGAAGCTGCTGCACTGGGGCCAGCAAAACTTCGATACCGTCCAGGTCCTGCAGGACGGCAAGCAGGTCGGCGTTGAGCGTATCTGGTATGGCGATAAAGAGCAGATTAGGCTGGGGACCGATCAGGACTTCTGGTTAGCGCTGCCGAAATCGGAAGTCTCGCGCATTAAGGCGAAATATGTGCTGGATAAAAAAGTGCTGGAAGCGCCGATTGCCGCCCACCAGCGGGTCGGTGAAATCTCGCTTTATGATGGCGATAAAGTCGTCGCCCACTGGCCGCTGGTGACGCTGGAAAGCGTCGGCAAGGGCGGCATGCTGTCGCGCTTTAGCGATTATCTGCATCAAAAACTGTAACTTCTCCGCCGCTCCGCCTGGAGCGGCATCTCGTAGCTGTTTGATTATTATGCTGCTTCGGTTGGCGCTTTGTTTAGTGTCCATCCCTTACCTTACCCGGTCACCATTCAGGAAATCCCCTGGCGCTTGTGCGCCCAAAATGGAGCTGGGAAGATGAAATACTTTGCGCGTAGTGCGCTTTCTCTGGGACTTTTCGCCGTTTTTAGCACCTCTGGTTTTGCCTCTGGCCTTGTTCTGGCCGATAACGAATTCCGCAATGATTTAGCCTGGTTATCCGACCGCGGAACCCTCTCTTTAAGTTTGTCCACCTGGCCTTTGAGCGAAGAAGAGATTAACCGTGCGCTGGCCAATGCCCATCCGACAACATCCGCCGAGCGGGTGGTTCTGAGTCGGGTAAATCAGCGTTTAAGGGCGCTCAAAGCCGACGTGCGCGTTACCGGTTACAGTTCCACTGATAAGCCGGGAACTCCGCAGGGGTTTGCCCAGTCTTATCCCGCTGACCAGTCGCTTTCTCTCGCCCTGAACAACAGCGGTGAATGGTGGGATCTGCATCTACAGGGCAATGTTGAAGGCGACAAACGCATCGACAACGGCTCCAGCGTAAACGCCAACGGCGCATACGGCGCGGTAAAACTGTGGAACCAGTGGCTGGCGTTCGGGCAAATCCTGCAGTGGTGGGGACCGGGTTATGAAGGGAGTTTGATTCGCTCCGATGCCGCGCGTCCCATGACCGGTTTTCTGCTGCAGCGTGCAGAACAGCGGGCGCCGGAAACCTCATGGCTAAGCTGGATTGGCCCCTGGCAGTATCAACTTTCCGCCAGCCAGATGAACCAGTACGCCGCCGTACCGCATACCAAAATCTTCGGCGGTCGCCTGACGTTTTCGCCCATCTCCTCGCTGGAACTGGGCGCTTCGCGCGTTATGCAGTGGGGCGGCGAAGGGCGACCTTCATCATTCAGCAGCTTCTGGGACGGCCTGACCGGCAATGATAACACCGGTGAATCGGCCGACGATCCCGGTAATCAGCTGGCCGGTTTTGATTTCAAGCTGAAGCTGGCGCCAACCTTGGGCTGGCCGGTGAGCATTTACGGCCAGATGATCGGCGAGGATGAAGCCGGATACTTGCCCTCGGCGCACCTCTACCTTGGCGGCGTGGAAGGGCACCATCAGTGGAACAGCAATGCGGTTAACTGGTATCTGGAAGCCCACGATACCCGCTCGAATATGGGACGCACCAACTATATCTATAACCACTTTATCTATAAAGATGGCTACTATCAGCAGGGCTACCCGCTGGGCGATGCGATGGGCGGCGATGGACGCCTGTATGCCGGTAAGGTGGAGCTGGTCACCGAAGCAAATCAGCGCTGGAGCGCGCGCCTGGTCTACGCGGAAGTCAATCCGAAGAACCAGCGAATCAATAAAGCCTTCCCGCACGCCGACACGCTGAAGGGCGTACAGCTGGGCTGGAGCGGCGATGTCATGCCGACGGTTCGCCTGAATACCTCCATCTGGTACACCGATGCAAACCACAGCGCCAGCGACGATGTTGGGGCCAGCATCGGCATTGAACTGCCGTTCAGTTTATAACCCGCCGGTGGCGTTTTTTTAATCTTCTTGCCGCGCGGATTTGTGAATTACCGCACATACTATGGGTGATTGTACTGTTAGATTATATGTATATACATACAGTATTTTATCAACGGTGGAGGCAACATGGACTATAACGTTAAATCCGTAGGCAAGAAGAAAATTGCCGGTTTTCATCTGGTCGGCCCCTGGGAACAGACGGTTAAACAGGGGTTTGAACAGCTGATGATGTGGGTCGACAACAGCCAGGTTCCGGCGCAGGAGTGGGTGGCCGTTTACTACGACAATCCAGACGAAGTCCCGGCGGAAAAGCTACGCTGCGACACCGCCGTCACGGTGGCGGAAGACTATCAGATCCCTGAAGGAAGTGAAGGCGTGATGATGACCGAAATCGCCGGCGGCGAGTATGCCGTTGCCCGCGCCAGAGTCGAGAATTTCGATTTTGCGACTCCGTGGTATCAGTTCTTCGAAAGTCTGATGCAAAGCACAGAGCATCAGATGGCGATGAAGCCCTGTTTTGAAGTCTACCTTAACGATGGTAACCAGGACGGCTACTGGGACATTGATATGTATATCGCGGTTGAACCCGTAGTGAAGTGAACTTATCCCTTTAATTGACAAGGTTTCTTACATTCGCGTGATGCTTGCGGCGAAAAAGCAGTTACAATTGCCCTTTTCGTTGTGTCGGAGTCGGTTGTGCGCGCGGATAAATCACTTAAGCCATTTGAAATTCGGCTGTATCGCCATTACCGCATCGTCCATGGCGTGCGAATAGCATTGGCCTTTGTGCTCACCTTTGTGCTGGTGCGCCTGCTTAACGTGCCGGAAGGTACCTGGCCTCTCATCACCCTGGTGGTGGTGATGGGGCCTATCTCCTTCTGGGGAAACGTCGTCCCGCGCGCGTTTGAGCGTATCGGCGGCACGATCCTCGGCTCGGCGCTCGGGCTGGTGGCGCTCAAGCTGGAACTTATCTCTCTGCCCATTATGCTGCTGTGGTGCGCGGTGGCGATGTTCCTCTGCGGCTGGCTGGCGTTAGGTAAAAAGCCCTACCAGGCGCTGTTGATCGGCATCACGCTGGCGGTGGTGGTCGGCGCGCCGCCGGGCGATATGACGACCGCGCTATGGCGAAGCGGCGACGTTATCTTTGGCTCCCTGCTGGCTATGCTGTTTACCGGTATCTGGCCGCAGCGGGCTTTCCTGCACTGGCGCATCCAGATGGCCAGCTACGTCACCGCCTTCAACCGTCTGTATCAGGCGGGCTTCTCGCCGAATCTCGTCGAGCGTCCGCGTCTGGAAAAGCATATGCAGAAGGTGCTTAACGATGTGGTCAAAATGCGCGGATTAATTACGCCTGCCAGCAAAGAGACGCATATCCAGAAGGCCATCTTTGAAGCGATCCAGACCGTTAGCCGGAATCTGGTGTGCATGCTGGAGCTGCAAATCAACGCCTACTGGGCATCGCGTCCCGGCCATTTTGTTATGCTGAATGCCCATACGCTGCGCGAAACGCAGCAAATGACCCAGCAGACGTTGCTGACTATCGCCCATGCATTGTATGAGGGCAATCCGCAGCCGATTCTTGCTAACAATGAAAAGCTCAACGAAATTGTGGCCGAGCTGCGCCAGCTCATCAAAGAGCAGCAGGACGACAATTTCTCTGAAACGCCAATCCATGGTTATGTCTGGCTAACCATCGAACTGGCGCGGCAGCTTGAGCTGCTGTCGCATTTAATCTGCCGGGCGTTGCGTAAATAAAGACCAGATACGCGCGGTTTGCCCATCGCTTGCTTCGATTCAGCAGCGTTTAGGGTTATGATAAAGGCAAAGGAAAAAACATTGTCATCAGCGGCTGCTAACAGTTATGTTAGCCCTATGTAGCAGTCGCTTTAGCGAATCCGAATCTCAAATATTAGGGGTGTAAAAATGGAAACAACTAAGCCTTCTTTCCAGGACGTACTGGAGTTTGTTCGCCTGTATCGTCGCAAGAATAAACTGCAGCGTGAAATTCAGGACGTTGAGAAAAAGATCCGTGATAACCAGAAGCGCGTACTGCTGCTGGACAACCTGAGCGATTACATCAAGCCGGGCATGAGCGTTGAAGCTATCCAGGGCATCATTGCCAGCATGAAGAGCGATTACGAAGATCGCGTTGACGACTACATCATTAAAAACGCCGAGATCTCCAAAGAACGTCGCGATATCTCTAAAAAGCTGAAAGCAATGGGCGAAGCGAAAGTAGAAGATAAATCTGCCGAGTAATCCCGTTTGCGTGCTCCGGCGGCTCTCGCTGCCGGAGTGATTCCTCCTCTTGCGTCATCTCGCATTCCTTAGCAAAACAGCCTCTGTAACGCTGAACCTTTCCCCAGGAATTTGGTATACTTCCGCCGTAAACATATTGATATCGGAAGGTTTTATCTCATGCTGTCCCTGCAACAGGTGCCGCCGCGATGATACTGATGACCGGCGACGCGCTTAGCGGCCTACGCCGTGATGCCCAATCTCTACTCAACTCTTTCGTTTCGGCGATCTATATCGCTACCTCCCGGATATCCGATAACCAAATAGCTGCACGCATTCAACATCACCGCGATACCCGGCTGGCTCACTGGCGGCTGGAAGAGCGTCCACGCAGCAGCTACGCAGATAAGTCAGGTTACGCTCGGCGGCGGCGGTGAATAACCGCTGGTCGCAAGGTTTAACGACAGGAGTCATCTTTCCATGATTAAGCCATTTTTTGCCGCATTATCGTTTATCAGCCGCTTGCCGGTCCCGGCGCGTTTGTCTCAGGGGCTGGAAATTGAACAATATCAACGCAGTATCGTTACTTTTCCCTTTGTTGGCCTGCTGCTGGGGGCGATCGCGGGGGTTGTCGTGATACTGCTCCAGCCCTGGTGCGGCGGCCCGCTTGCCGCGCTGCTCGGCGTGCTGGCGCTGGCGCTGTTGACCGGCGGCTTCCATCTGGATGGGCTGGCGGATACCTGTGATGGCATTTTCTCTGCCCGCCGCCGCGAGCGGATGCTGGAGATTATGCGCGACAGTCGGTTGGGCACTCACGGCGGGCTGGCGCTGATTTTTGTGCTGATTGCAAAAGTGCTGGTGGTCAGCGAGGTCACGCTGCGCGGTACGTCTGCGGTTGCCGCCCTGGCGGCCGCCTGCGCCGTGGCCCGCGGTATGGCTGTGCTGCTGATGTACCGTCAGCACTACGCGCGCGAAGAGGGGCTGGGCAATCTGTTTATCGGTAAAATCTCGCTGCAACAGACGCTGATCGCCATGGGGATCGCTCTGGCGCTGGCGACGCTGCTGCTCGGCGTTAACGGTCTGCGCGCAGCGCTTATCACGCTGGTGCTGGTCTGGGCGCTAGGCCAGGCGCTAAAGCGTACTCTGGGCGGGCAAACCGGCGACACCTTAGGCGCGGCGATTGAGCTCGGTGAAGTCATATTTTTGCTGGCCCTGCTGTAAGATTTGCTTTCTTCCCGGTGGCGCTGCGCTGACCGGGCTACGGGTTAACAGCAGTCTGCGAGCCGGCAACCCGGACAAGGCGCTCGCACCGCCAGCGGAGGATGTGCTGAGGTGAGGGAGCGGCGTGGCTTCTTCCCGGTGGCGCTGCGCTTAGCCGGGCTACAAGTCCACCGTAGTCTGCGGGCAGGTAACCCGGACAAGGCGCATCGCGCCGCCTGCGGAGGATGTGCTGAGGTGAGGGATCGGCATGATTTCTTCCCGGCTCGCGCTGCGCTTAGCCGGGCTACAGGTTAACAGCAGTCTGCGGGCCGGTAACCCGGACAAGGCGCATCGCGCCGCCTGCGGGGAATGTGCCGAGGTGAGGGAGCGGCGTGGCTTCTTCCCGGTAGCGCTGCGCTGACCGGGCTACGGGTTAACAGCAGTCTGCGGACCGGTAACCCGGACAAGGCGCTCGCACCGCCAGCGGAGGATGTGCTGAGGTGAGGGAGCGGCGTGGCTTCTTGCCGGTGGCGCTGCGCTTAGCCGGGCTACAAGTTCACCGCTGTCTGCGGACCGGTAGCCCGGACAGGCGCAGCGCGCCGCCTCCGGGAAAATTACTCAGCGCATGTGCTTAGAGCGCTTTTTGCCATACGCTTTGCGGCAGCAGATAAACGTCTGCCGGCACCGTCATACCGTCGGTCACAATATGCTGGATGCCGCTGGCCATCACCGCCAGGGTGACGTCAAAGGCGTTCAGGCTATCGCCAAAACCCGCGGTCAGGTTGAGCATTGAACCGTTCGCCATCAGATAGATCGTTTTCTGGCCCATCCGGTAAGCGTTGATATAGGGCATGACCTCTTCATGGCTGAACTGGTGCAGGTACTCGCAATCAATCTCTTCCGCCACGTGACCCACGTTGAGGATAAACACTCCATCTTTGCATTTATCAAGCGCCTGGCTGTTAACGACTTTTTTGCCGCCGGTAGCCGTGGCCACCACGTCCGCCGAAGCTATCGCCTCTTGTAATTCAACAACGTGCCAGCCGTCGTAGGCAGCCTGTAATCTCCGTGCCGGGTCGATTTCCGCCACCATGACCTGGCCGCCGAAGGCCTTCGCCGCCGCCGCAACCCCCTGGCCGACCAGACCATAGCCGATGACCATTACTTTTTTCTCATGCAGGGTCAGGTGGGTCGTCTGGAAGAAGGTATGCCACGCGGTCAGGCCGACCATATGACGGTTATGCAGACCTTCCTTAACCGGCAAATCATCCCAGTTAAAAATCGGATAGCCGGGCCGAATATCGCCGAGGCGGCTAACGCCAGAGCCTGTCGCTTCAAGCCCGGCGACAACATTGCCGAACTCCCCGCGCTGATGCAGTAGGGTTGTTATATCCGCGCCCATTTCGCACAGATGCGTCGGCTGCCAGGCAATCGCTTTTTCCCACGATTGCTGCCAGTCGGCATCGCTCATATCACGCCATGCGCAAGCCTCAGCGCCGCGCTCAACCAGCCAGGCGACCACATCATCCTGCACCGTGGTTGGGTTACAGGTGGTCAGGAAAACCTTCGCCCCTTTTTCCAGAATTCTCTGCACCAGTGGGATCATTTTCATATCCAGGTGCATACAGCAGGCCAGACGAACCTGGCTGAGGTCGGGCAGGGCGGCGACCTGGCGAAGCGTACGCGGCATATTCTGGCTGGCCCATGCGATTTCTTTCTCTAATTTTATCTTGTTATTCAACGTATTTGACCTTCAATCCATAGAGTACTGATACCCAGACGTAAGGGCGATTTTAACGTAGCGCGCGCCTTTTTTACATTCACAAAATGAATAACGAAAAACCGCGATAAAGGTGTGGTTGTTAAAATAAGGTTAAAAAAAGAAAATGAAACATAAGTTCTTATTATGACGTAAGCGAGCTGCACGATGTTAAGCGTTTTACCCGGATCGCTCTTTTCACGGATCCGCATTTTCCTTGGCCGCCTTAAGCCGCACGCGTTACCGGTCGCCAGAAAACATATCGTTCTGGCGTCAATAGGCGCCGGGACGGGGCTGGCGGTCACCAGTATGTTTAGCCACTGGTTATTAGGCGAGGTCAATATCTGGTTTATCGCCCCGATGGGCGCGTCGGCGGTGCTGCTGTTTGGCGTGCCGAGCAGTCCACTGGCCCAGCCGTGGTCGATAGTCGGCGGTAATGTCCTTTCAGCGCTGATTGGCGTGACCGTGGGAATCGCCATCCCGAACCTGGCGCTGGCCTGCGGCGTGGCGGCAGGGTTGGCGATCGCCGGCATGTATTTCCTGCGCTGCCTGCATCCGCCGGGCGGAGCGGTGGCGTTAACGGCGATCCTCGGCGGGGCGGGGATACAGAGCGAAGGCTATCACTTTGTTCTGACCCCGGTGTTACTCAACTCATTGATGCTGGCGATGCTGGCCATTGTTTTTAATAACCTGGTCGGACGGCGCTACCCGCATCCGCTGGCGGCGGAGGAAGTGAAGGCGAAAGCGGAGGCGGTGCCGCTGGGCATATCCGTGACGCGCGAAGATATTCATGCGGCCCTGCTGGACGGTCAGTTTCTCGACATTGATGAAGACGACGTGCAGGAGCTGCTGGAAAATATTGAACAAAAAGCCAGACAGCGTATCGCCAGCGCCCAGCGATCCTGACGTCCCTGGCTCTCTGGGGAACGCGGATTAATCCACGGGTTCCCCTTCGTATAGCCTTCCTCCCCAGCCATTAGCCTGAACCACGCATTTTGCTCCCCCCGAAAGCGGCAAGCTCTGCGGATCGTGACTGCGATCGACAAAATTGGCCATTCAATGAGCAAAAAGTTGACGCCCTTAACGAAATGAATATTTCAAAATAACTTGTTATGGATTTTTTAATCCGTGAGAGTATAACAAGTTGTTAAATAATGCACCCGGGTGCAAAAAGGTGCAAATGTATTCCTGATGCCAGAACCTGCCGTATCTGGATCGGCAATGTGATCTTTTTATTCATAAAAACAAAACGATAGAACGCTCATCCCTGACAGGACAACAAAATGACCGATCATGTGATAACTGAAAGTCGTAAAACAGATAATGATAAGAAAATCAGATTAATAACCCTCGTCTCAACCATTGGTGGGCTGTGTTTTGGCTATGACACCGGGGTTATTTCCGGCGCGCTGATTTTCATGAAGAACGATCTTGGCCTCACTCCTCTGCAGGAAGGGCTGGTGACATCGTTTTTATTATTCGGCGCGGCAATCGGCTCCGTTGGCGGCGGCTGGCTGTCCGACCGCCAGGGGCGGCGGAAAAATATTCTGTGGGTAGCGGTGATTTTTATCTTTGGCGCCCTCGGTACCGCCGTCGCGTGGGATATGTCGTCGATGATAATCGCCCGCTTTATCCTCGGCCTGGCGGTTGGTTGTGCGTCAGTGACGGTGCCGATTTATATTTCAGAGCTGGCGCGGCCCGCGCAGCGTGAACGGCTGGTGACGGTCAACGAACTGATGATCGTCACCGGGCAGTTTCTCGCTTACTCCGTCAACGCTTCCATCGTCAATTTCTATCCCGACATGTCGCACAACTGGCGGCTGATGCTGGCTATTCCGGCGCTGCCCGGCGCGCTGCTGTGGATTGGAATGCTGGTAATGCCGGAGTCTCCGCGCTTCTTCGTGCGTAAGGGGCAAATAGACAAAGCGGTTGCGGTGCTGAAAACGATTCGTCGGCCTGAAGAGGTGGAGCAGGAGATCCGCGATATCCAGCAGGTGAGTCAGATTGGCATCAACCATGGCCGATTTGTTGACGAGCTGAAGAAAAAATGGGTGCTGCAGCTGATTTTGATCGGGCTGATGATTGTGCTGGCAACGCGCGTAACCGGCGTGAATACCATTATGTACTACGCGCCGACGGTGCTGAAAGCCACCGGACTTGGCGATGCGGCGGCGGTGACCGGCGCCGTGGCTAATGGCGTCGTGTCTATTCTGGCCACGCTACTAGGGATGCTGTTAATTGGCAGGCATTCCCGACGGAAAATGTTCTTTACCGGACAGATCGGCGTCACCCTTAGCCTGGTGTTGATTGGTCTCTCGTTCAAGCTCTTCTTCCATATGGAAACCGTTGATGGCGTCAGTGGCTTGCACGCCAACTTTACCGGCGCCAGCTACATCATCCTTGCCCTGATGCTGATGTTTCTGACCTTTATGCAGGGTTGGATCGCACCGGTGTTCTGGCTGATGCTCGCGGAAATTTACCCGCTGCGGATGCGCGGTCTGGGTATGGGTTTTGCGGTATTCGGTTTATGGATATTTGACTTCATCATTCAGTCTATTTTCCCGATTTTACTCAACAGCTACGGCGGCGGAATGACCTTCGGTTTCTTCGCGGTAACCAACGTCATAATGCTGATTCTGCTGGTGAAGTTCCTGCCGGAAACCCGTGGCTTAACCCTTGAACAAATTGAACAAAAATTCAGATTCTGATTTAGCGACATGGAGGAATATATGACAGTTAATATCGGTTTAATTGGTTTAGGTATGATTGGGCGCGATCATCTCCAGCGTTTTCAGACGGTGATTCAGAACGCCAGGGTCAGCGCCGTCTGCGATATCAATCGTAATGTTACCGACACTATTGCCCGCGAATATGGCGCTCAACCCTATTACGATGCGGTCGAAATGATTCAATCGGACGACGTGGATGCGATCTTTATTTGCTCTATTGGTCCGGTCCATAAAGAACAAATTCTGGCGGCCATCAAGGCAGGTAAACCGGTGTTTTGCGAAAAGCCGCTGACCCCAACCGCGGATGAAGCCAAAGCGATTATTGATGCTGAAGTGGCCTACGGCAAACGTATGCTGCAGCTGGGTTTTATGCGCCGTTTCGACCCAGGGTACAACCAGCTTAAAGCGACTCTGGATAGCGGTGAACTGGGGGAAATATTGCTCATCCATTGCGCACATCGCAACGCCTCCGTGCCAGAAAGCTACACCCTGGAGATGGCGATTAACGATTCGGCGACCCACGAGATCGATATTATCCGCTATCTGCTTAACGAAAATATCGTTTCGGTACGCGTCGATAAACCACAGAAGAAAACGCGCAGAGCCTGCGCGCATCTGCAGGATCCGTTGATTGTGATTTTTGAAACCGAATCCGGCGTACGTATTGATGATGAGCTGTTTGTTAACTGCGATTATGGTTACGACATTCGCTGTGAAGTGATTGGCGAAAATGCCATTAGCGCATTGACCGAACAGGCTCTCACCACCGTCCGTTCGGCACAGGGTTATAGCCGCGCTATCCCCAAAACCTGTATGGAACGTTTCGCCACCGCCTACGATCGCGAGGTGCAGAATTTCGTTGACCGGGTAAACCTGGGGGCGGAGATGAGCGGGCCATCATCGTGGGACGGATTTGTCGTGGCGATGGTATGCGATGCTGGCCTGGCATCGCTGAAGGATGGCGAAAAGCACGCGGTCTCTCTGCCGGAGTGTCCGGCGCTCTACCGCTGACCCATTAACGAAGGGAGAGGCGCATGTTAACGCTGAAACCAGAAGATATTTTTATTGGCTGTCGGGCGAATTCAAAGAAAAAGGCGCTGCATATTGCCGCGGATTCCCTGCAGGCCAGCGGCTACGTCAGCGAGGGTTTTTTTGAATCGATGGTGGATCGCGAAAAGGCGCTCTCTACCTGGCTCGGGGCGGGAGTGGCGATGCCCCACTGTAGCAAAGAGGGGATCGACCTGGTGCGGCAAACCGGTTTCCAGCTGTTTCAGTTCCCGGATGGCGTGGGCTGGGGGGAGGGGAAAGTGGCTTTCCTTGTGGTCGCCGTGGCGGCAAAAAATAATGAACACATTGATGTTATAGCGGATCTGGCAGACCTGCTTGATGACGAAGTGAAAACCACGCTGCTGGCCAGCGCCGACAGCAAAGACGCGTTTATGCAGATCCTCGAAGGACACTCATTTAAGAAGGATAGAATATGAAACTGGCACTCTGTACCGATGTTCTCGCCGGCCTGGCGTTCCCGGAAATGCTCGATCGCGTCAAGCAGTACGGCATTACGGGCGTGGAAATGACCGCAGGCGGTTGGTCGCCTTGTCCACATGTTAAAACTGAAGAATTGCTGGCTTCTTCGGCAGCGCTGGCGGCGTTTCGCGGAGAACTGGAAAAGCGCGGAATGGAGATCGTTGCGCTGAACTGTTCGGGTAACCCGCTGGCCCCCGGCGCGCTGGGCGAGAAGCATACCGCCAGCAGCTATCGTACCGTCGAGCTGGCGGCAAAGTTGGGGGTGAAAAAGATTGTCATGATGAGCGGCCTGCCGGGCGGCGGGCCGGACGATAAAATCCCTAACTGGATCACCTCGACGGTTTCCTGGCCGGACTATATGCCAGGCGTGATCGATTACCAGTGGAACGAGGTTGCTATTCCCTGGTGGCAGGCTTTTACCCGCCATGCGGCTGAACACGGTATCGAACAGATTGCTCTCGAGGAATTCCCCAGCCAGCTGGTTTACAACCCGAGCACGCTGCTGCGCCTGCGTGAGGCGGTTGGCGACATAATCGGCATGAATCTCGATCCGTCGCATCTGATCGCCATGGGTGCAGACCCGATTGCCGCAGCCCGTAAGCTTGAAGGGGTGATTTATCACGTCCACGGTAAAGACGCGCGTATTGAACGCGGGCTGGCGGATGTCGACGGCTTACTGGAATACCAGCCGGTCACGCAGACCAAAACCCGCACCTGGAACTACGTGGCGGTTGGCTGTGGACAGGATTTGAAGTGGTGGAAAGAGTTCTTCTCGGTGCTGCGCATGACCGGATATAACGGTTATGTGTCGCTGGAGATGGAGGACCTGACGATGAGCGTTGAAGCAGGGCTACGGACGTCGATTGATGCCCTCAACGCCACATTAAGTCAGTGACAACGGGCCGCGTTTTCCCTCCGGGGGGCGGGAGAACGCGGCGCGTTTTTTGTTGAGCGGATTCTATCTTGCTGTATTTTACGTTCTATTGGATGTTTTTTATCAGGAACGTTAAAACCGAGTATGAGCGCCCCAAAACGACAAAAAGCGACCGCCAGCGACGTTGCATTACTCGCTGGCGTCTCCAAATGGACGGTTTCCCGGGCATTTACCCCCGGGGCCTCCATCCAGCCCAAAACCCGGGAAGAGGTGATGAAAGCCGCTAATATTCTGGGATATCGACCAAATTTACTGGCGCGTAGCCTGACGCAAAAGCAAACGCATATTATTGGCGTGGCGGTCGACGAGTTACGCAATCCCAACATGGTGCTGCTGCTTAACGAAGTGACTCGCCAGCTGCAGAATCGCGGCTACATGGCGCTGGTGATTAACGTCACCGACGAAGAAAACACCCGCACAGCGATGGCGCTGGCTTACCAGCTCCAGGTTGACGGTATCTTGTTTATGGCCACGGTGCTGACACCGGAACTTATCGCGATTGCCACTGAAATTCATCGCGTTCCGCTGGTGCAGATTGGCCGTAATACCGATCATCCGGAAATCCAGGTGGTCAATATCGATGGTCGGCTTGCCGGAAAACAGCTTGCTGAACTGCTACTGGCGCAGGGGCATCGCACTTTTGGCTATATGAAGGGTCCGGATACCGCTTCCCACCATTTAATGAGGATGGAAGGATACGAAGCGGCGCTGGAGCAGGCAGGCTGCCGGCTTGATACTCTGCTGGTTGCCGGCCAGTATTTACGTACACGGGGATATGCGGCGATGAGTGACTATCTGGACGCGACGCCCGCAGGCGAAAGAGTAGATGCCCTGTTTTGTGAAAACGATATTCTGGCGATAGGCGCGCTTCAGGCGCTGCGCGAGCGCGATTTAACGATGGGTATCGTCGGTTTCGATAATATCGATGAGGCGGCGGCGCCGGAATGGCAGCTAACGACCTACGATCAGCGACGCGAGCGGCTGGTGGAAGAGGCGTTGAATCGGCTCATTGATGCTGCTGAAGGGCCGACGGCGACGTGGCGCACCGGGGAGCCCATCGTGCGCCAGTCGCATCGTCGGCAGGGCTAAAGGTCGCCGGTAATATACTGCGCTACGCCGTGAGCAAAACTCCAGTCCCCTTTGTGGTTGCTGATTACCGAGATCATGAGATCCTCGCCGCTCAGACCGCAGTGCTCCTCAAGCTCAGCCTGCAGAGTGGCATAAAAAAGCTGCTTCTGCGCTTCGCTGCGCGGGCTGGTATAAACCCTCACCACCACTATGTCCCGGGTTCGCGTCAGCCCCAGCCCGGTATCCTCAATAATCATATGGTGAGCTTTGTTTTCGTGAACAATCTGGTAGCGGTCACGCTCTGGCACCTTGAACGCCTGCACAACGGCGCGATGTGCCGCATCCAGCAGGGTTTTGATCTCGTTTTCGCTGCGTCCTTCAATGATATCAAACGTCAGTAATGGCATAGCAGATGGTCCTTATTGTCGGATTTACCTCGGTGAAAGAGATGCTACCTCGTGCTGAAGTCGGTAAAAACCGCTATATTTGAACTCATTGTTTTTCTCTGTGAACAATCATGATGAGCGAAATCCGCCCGGACATTTACTGGACCCACCTGTACTGGCTGACGGTACTGGAGGAGCAAAAAAGCTATACTCGCGCCGCGGAAAAGCTGGCGGTCAGCAAGTCCGCCATTAGCCAGAAAATAAGCGAACTGGAGCGAGTCACCGGCAAGACGCTGGTGCACCGCACCACCCGCAGCGTGACCCTAAGCGAAGATGGCCAGCGGCTGGTGGCGGAACTAAACGAACCGTTTGGGCAGATCCGCGAGATTTTTACCGGCACCTGCGACGATGAGGGCGGCCCGCTGCGCGGAACGCTGCGCCTTACCGCGCCGGTGGCGTTCTCTCGACAGCAGCTGGTTCCGGCCATCACGCCTTTTCTGCATCAGCACCCGCAGCTTCATCTGCAGCTGGAGGTGACCGATCGGCTGGTGTCGCTCGCCAGCGAAGGGTTTGATATTGCCATTCGCCACTGTCGTCGCGAGCTGCTGCCGGAGACCCACGTAGCCTGGCCGCTGTGCCGTACGGCAACCCTGGTGGTCGCCTCGGCGGACTATATTCGCCGCTTTGGTCGCCCCGATTCGCCTGACGCGTTGCGTCAGCATCAATGCCTGACCTACCCGCGCGGGCCGCAAAGCCCGCACTGGACCTTCGAGCGCAACGATGAGCGGGTGAGCGTTAAGGTGCAGGGACCCTTCGCCACCAATAACAGCGAATCCCTGCGCGATGCGGTGCTGGCGGGGCTGGGAATTGCCTTACTGCCGGATTTTAGCGCCAGGGAGGCGATTGGCCGCGGGCTGGTACAGGAGCTCTTGCCGGAATGGCGGCCGGTGGATGTGTTTGCGGAAAGTCTCTACGTTATTCGCCCCTATGCGCCGCGCGTATCGCGGGCAGTAGAGACCTTTAGCCGCTATCTGAAGACGACCTTCAGCTAATATTCTGTAACTCCTGCACCAGCGCCTCGCGAAAGCGGGGGAGCAAATCGGCTGGTTGTGTCACAAGTTCGGCAAGCGTCACGGTTTTCTCGGCGCGGTATACCCGTCCGCTGCCGAGCCGGGCTTCGAAATCATTGGCCGCCCGATGGGCAGCCTGCAGCTCGACGTCCAGCAGGATCACCGCGTGCGCGAGGACCACATGGCCCCGTCCTGCCGGCATGGGGCGCCAGTACTGGGCCGTGCCGGCTATTTTTCGCACCTGCCCGCCTTCGCCGCAGGCCAGATTATAGCGACCATCGCAAAATGAACCGCTGACTGCCTGAAAGTGGCTGGCTACGCCAAAGGTTGAAAGCGTACGCTGCAACAGGCCGCAGAGGAAAAGATAAATCGGCTCTGCGGCTTCGCCCAGCGAGTGATAAACCGGCCAGGCCAGGCTGAGATTGACAATTCCCGGCCCCTGCGGGACCAGGCCGCCGCCGGAGCGGCGCTGCCAGACCGGCCATCCCCGGCTGGCAAACTGATCGCTTACCGCCGGGAGTTCGGCAAATTTGCGATAGCTTCCCGGCACCACAAATCCCTGCGGGGCCTGCCAGAGCTGGGCCACCGCTTCCCCGTCGCGTGCCCGGTCAAACAGCGGCTGCTCGGCAAGCGTCGGATCGGCGCAGTAGTGAAGCGGCAGCTGCTGGTGATGAAAGCGCTGCGGCCAGCAGGGCTCCTGAATCATGGTAACTCCTTAAAGCGGTTCATCGCCGTGGCGACAAGGTTTGATCAGCATCGCCGTAAGGGCAGATAGCAGGCAACCTACGGTCAAATAAATCGCAACGCTATGCCAGGAGCCTCCGGATAGGGTGACCAGAGCGGCGGCAATAAACGGCGTAAAACCGCCGCCGACGACGCTGGCGACCTGATATCCCACTCCGGCCCCGCTGTAGCGATAGCTGGCGCCGAACATTTCGGTAAACATCGGCTGCTGGACGCAAACCACCATGTCGTGCGCAATATTCGCCAGCATGAGCGCGAAAAACAGGATCCAGAAGTATGACTGGCTTTCGAGCGCCATAAAGAACGGGAAACCGCTGAGGGTGCCGATCAGCGCTCCGGTGATATAGACGCGGCGTCGGCCAAAGCGATCCGCCAGCCAGGCGAAGCAGGGGATCGTCAGACAGCTGATAGCCCCGACAAGCAGGCCAATGTTAAGAAACAGCTCGCGCGGCAGACCGAGATTCTGCGTGGAGTAGTTAAGCGCGAAGGCGGTAACGATATACATTGTCAGCAGTTCGCACAGGCGCAGACCGATAATCATTAAGAACGCGCCCGGATGGCGGAACAGCGCTTCTACTACCGGCAGACGCTTTTTCTGCGGCTGTTGCTGCTGTTCGCGCTGCTGCTGTTCAAATTCGGCAGATTCCGCCATGCCGTTGCGGATCCAGAGCGCCGCCAGCACCAGCATGACGCTAAACAAGAACGGCAGACGCCAGCCCCAGCTAAGGAACTGCGCATCGGTGGTACAGGCGCTTATCAGCGACACCAGCCCCGTTGAGAGCAGCAATCCGACGCCATAACCCACCTGCACGCCACTGCTGTAGAACGCTTTCTTATTTTTCGGCGCGCTCTCAACCGCCAGCAGCGCTGCGCCGCCCCACTCTCCGCCCACCGCAAAACCCTGTACGGCGCGCAGCAGAACCAGCAGAACTGGCGCCCACCAGCCTATCTGGTTGAACGAGGGCAGGAGACCGATGCAGGCGGTAGCGATCCCCATCATCCACACCGTCATCATCAGCATGCGTTTGCGCCCGAGGCGATCGCCAAAATGACCGAAGATAATGCCGCCCAGCGGGCGAAAGAGGAAACCGACGCCGAAGGTGGCAAACGCGGCGAGGGTACCCATTGCCGGGCTGATTTGCGGGAAAAACTCCCGGTTAAATACCAGCGCGGCGGTGATGCCATAGAGCAGAAAGTCGTACCAGTCGACCACGGCCCCGGCGAAGCTGCCCCAGGCCGCTCTGCGGGCGCGGTTGAGTGAACATGCCTCCTTGCCGGGGCCCTGAGAAATTAACGTTGATTCCATACCTGTCCTGTCTGTTGCTGAGTTTCTAATTATTGGAATGAGACGCTTTCCGAATTCGCGCCTGTCCTGAGACTACCGCGCAGAAGGGCAAGTGAAAAGATTTTTACCTGCTCTGCGTGTTTAAAGGCATTAAGCGTTTGCCTGACCGGCCGGGTGCAGCCCGGCTGGGCCAACAGGAATGCGAGCTTAGGACTTGGCTTATTGTGTTTAATTTAAATTTTTGTACCCGCTGAGGACACCTTTTAAGAAATGACTTAAATGGTTTACAATTAACAAGTCTCCAATTTCGGAAGGGTGAGTTAAATGCGTTTAATTTTTGCAGCTTTATTTTGTGTCATGGTTTTGCCTTCCGCTTTTGCAGAAAAACTGCCGGCGCCCGTGGGTAAACCCGTTTTAACTATTTCCGGCCTGATTACTAATACGAATGAGGGCGATACCGCCGTTTTTGATGTGGCGGCACTGGAAAAACTGGGCATGGAAACGATCGTAACAACCACCCCGTGGTATTCGGGAAAGGTTCGCTTTGACGGCGTTTCCCTCAGTAAACTCATGGATTTAGTCGGTGCCAAAGGCAAGTCGGCGCGGGTGCTGGCGCTGAATGATTACACCACCATTGTTCCTATCGATGACTTTCATAAATTTCCCGTAATTTTGGCTTTAAAAATGAACGGCGAATATATGCGCATTCGTGATAAAGGGCCTTTATTTATTGTTTATCCCTACGACAGTAGCCCGGAATTGCAGAATCAGATTTATTATTCCCGTTCGGCATGGCAGGTTTCGAAGATTATAATTGAGTAAGGGTTTGATCTTGAATCGAATACTCACTGCCATTATTTTGTCGCTCTTCATTGTGACCGGTTACATTACTTATCTGGTCCATGAGCGGCAAAGTGAGCTGCAAAAATTAACCCGTTATACTGATTCGTGGTCCGTTTCCCAGATAGTCTCCGAGTACATGCGTCTTGAGGCGCGACTGAGTGCGATGGGACTGGAGGTAAAGGGAAGCGACCACGATGAGGTGCGCCTGCGTCTGGAAATCATGATGAGCCAGATTGCGCTGCTGCAGCAGGGTGATTTGGGAAAGTTTATCGGCAAAGATCCTCATCGTAAGGCGATAGTTGACAGCCTGATTACTCTTCTGGACCGGCTGGATAAGCAGCTGGATACCATGACGACAGCACAGCTAAAGCTGATGTTACAAGAGATGAGCACCCTGGACGGGCCGTTGACCTCGCTCGCGTCCACCTCTCTCGCCCAGGATTTTAATCTGGTTAATCTCACCCACGATAAAATACAGAACCTCTATTACATCTATTCGGCCATTTCTATTCTGCTGATTATTCTCTGTATCACGCTCGGGATGTTGATGCTGAAGCAGAATAACACCCTGCGTCGCGCTCACGTGCGGATGAAATTACTGGCTACCGATCTGCAGGCTTCCAAAGAAAAGCTACAGGTGCAAAACCGTCGGCTGCAGTACGATGCCTATCATGATTCGCTGACCGGGATGCCCAACCGGCTCTCTTTCTGGCAACGCCTGCAGGAGGTGGTTAACCAGGTGCGGCCCTATCACGGCTCGGCGGTGGTTATGTTGTTCGATCTGGATAATTTCAAGGACGTCAACGACACGCAGGGTCATGACGCCGGAGATAAGCTATTGCAGGATTTGGCCAGCCGTCTCTCATTTTTTCGTAAAACGTCAGAAACGCTGTACCGGCTGGGGGGAGACGAATTTGCTCTGGTGACCCACGATCTTAGCGAAGAGATGGCGCTGGAGCGGGCAACGGTGATCCGGGAAAAGATTAGCCAGCCGTATCAGATTTACGACTCGCAGATTCAGATCGGTGCCTGTATCGGGATTGTCATCTCTGACGGAGAAAGCCGCACCGACTATTTATACAAATGCGCCGACCTGGCGCTGTATGAAGCGAAAAAAGAGGGCTCCGGTTACGTCCAGATATTCCGCCCCGGTATGCTTCAGCGCCAGCAGGAGAATAAATCTTTCGAAGATGACCTGATGCAAGCGCTCGAGAGAGGGGAGTTCAGGGTTTACTATCAGCCGATTGCCGATGCCATGAATGGTGAAATCTACGGCTATGAAGCGCTGGTTCGATGGTTTCATCCGCTACGCGGCAGCGTTCCGCCGACGGAATTTATCCCGGTGGCGGAGAAAATCGGCCTGATTAATGCGTTGGGCGAGTGGGTATTAAAAACCGCCTGTGAAGCGGCCGCCAGCTGGTCGTCGCCGCTCAAGGTGTCGGTTAACGTGTCGCCGGTTCAGTTAATGAACAGTTCACTGACCGATACCGTGGTAACTATCTTAAGAACAACCGGGCTGGATCCGTATCGGCTGGATTTGGAAATTACCGAGTCTGACGTATTTAATGAAAATACCCGCTCGTTAGAGATCCTGAGCCAGCTGCGTGAGCTTGGCGTGCAGATCTCTATTGACGACTTTGGTACCGGCTATTCGTCGCTCTCGCGTTTAAGCTATTTCCCGTTTGATAAGATAAAAATCGATCGATCATTTGTTATTAATATCCCCCATCAGCAAGACGATCTGGATATCGTGCGCCTGATCATCAGCATGGGTAAAAGCCTGCATATGCGAATTGTGGCAGAAGGCGTCGAAACGGAAGAACAGCTGAAGTCGTTACGAAAATTAGGTTGTGATCTGGTTCAGGGCTATTTGATCGGTAAACCGGGGCCGCTTACTTCAGCAGGGAAATAAGTCATTTGTGTTTATTTGCGGGCGACTTTAGCGTAGCTGAATTCGCCCGTATTTATTTTAGTAAGTGGTCTAATCCCTAATGGGTAGAAATAGAGGGAGGAAACGATTTTGACCAAAAATAATACCCTCAGTGATTAAAAGGGGTATATGATATGCAACATATCTTCCTGTTTTCGGCCCCGTGCAGCGGGCGTAAAGAGAGGCAGAATCATGCAGCGAATCATCATCCCGACCCACTATGTGCATACCCGTAGCACCCCGCTGTGGACAAAAGAGACGGCGCCAGCGTCGATCTGGAAGCGGCATCTGGACGCGGGCACCCGGCAGGGCGTCTACCCACGACTGTCGGTGATGCGCGGCGCGATACGCTATCTGGGCTACGCTGATGAGACCAGCCCGGATCCGGTCGAAACCCTGACCATTGCTGAAGGGGAGTTTGGCGTTTTCCCACCCGAAAAATGGCACTGCATTGAGGCGTTAACGGAAGACACCGTATTTAACGTCGACTTTTACGTTGATCCTAAAATTCTTATCGAGGGATAATATGAACAGTGAAAATAAAGGTTATGCGTTAGCGGTAATCAACGGCAATAATAAAGATAAAAAAGAAAAAGTGTATCTTAAACCCATGGCCCTGTACGTGCCTGATATCGCGGCGCAGGCCATCGCTGAGCTTATTTCTGATCTCTCAGTGGATAACGCCGGGGATAAGGGATTTATCGTAACGGTAACCAACAATAATAATGGCGTGTCGGTCGACAGTGAATTTGCAACTTTGGCTGAATTGCAGGATCCGCAGACGGCTGCCGATGCGGTAAAAGATCTGATTAATATCGTGCGCGGCTACGAGTCCGACGAAGAGACTAACGTCTGCGGCTGGTAAGCGTAACGGAGCCGAACCGCCAGCTGCCGCTTCGCAACCTTGCCGCAGACCTGCTGGCGGGCATCACGGCTGAGAGACGCGCCGCTGGAGAAGCCGAAACTCCGGGCTTAACTATCCTTCAACGGCGAGTGATATGTTTTACATTGTATTTATTGGTATTTTGGTAAATATCGGATAAATCGACGATGAGATTATTCTGCGCATAGCTGATCGATTGCACGCGTAGCAGCAGGCTGTTTTGCGCAACCTGCAGGAGTTCCGCTTGTTCGCGGGTGGCCAGAATCGGGGAATAGCTACGGTGGCTTTCCAGAATGGTGATGTTGCACTCCTTCTTGAAGTAGTTAAATTTTGACCTTTCCAGATTTCCGATGCTAAGCCATGGGAAAATCGCTACCGGTATATAGCTGTTTTCTATCAGAATGGGCACGTCATCAATCATCCGAATGCGCCTGACATAATAGACTTTTTCTCCGGGCTCAATTTTTAACTGTTGTGCGATGGCCAGAGGCGCATCGAGCATAGTGAACTCGATGACCTTGTTGCGATAGTTGGTCTCGCCAACGATATGCATCTGATAGTTGAACCCATCAAGCTCCCCGCCGTGATAATTGCTCTTTCGCGCAACGTATGAACCACTGCCGTGGCGTTTGACGATCAATTTTTCCCTTTCCAGCAGCGTTAGCGCTTTGCGGATGGTCATCACTGATACCTGTAGCTCGCTGGCTAACGCTTTCTCGCTCGGTAACGCATCTCCGACTTCAAACTCATCGCTGTTGATGCGATTTTTCAGCCGTTCGGCAATGGATTTGTATATCACTTATAGATGTCTCATAGCGAAGTGAATTGTTGGGGAATAAATGTAACTATATGATTTTTATATTTAATATTTTTATTCGCAAGGTGTTCATAAACTGGTCATCTAGTTATTTGTTTTTATTTATATATCTATTACTTCCGAAGATATATGACTTTCATCACAGATGACGCTTTATCTCCTCTGATTAATCCTCTCTGGCGCATAGGCTGATTCGCAAGTTCTGAGCGCTGGCAGTCGATAAGCAGGAGAGGGGAAGAGGATGGTCGGGGTAAAAAAATTACAAGATTTTTCCAGGGCGATGATTGGGCCGGTTTTATATCTGCCGGTTGTGGGTCTATTGATTGCGTTGCTCAGTATGACCACCAATAAATTATGGGTGGCAGAAGACAGCTCGCTTTTCCTGCTGGGGAAATATGTTTCCAGTATGCTCTGGGCAATCATGAACAATCTTGGCTTCTTCTTTTGCCTCGGTCTGGCGAGCGGGCTGGCAAAAACTCGCAAAGCGGAAGCCGCGTTTGTCGCCGCAATGACCTGGTTTATGTACCTGGCGGCCAACAATAGCTGGCTTACTCTGACCGGGCGGCTTGTTGAGGGGAGCAGCAACGCGCAGCTTTACGGCAGCGGGCAAACCTTTATTTTCGGTTTCCAGGTCATCGATATGGGCGTGTTTCTTGGCATCATTCTGGGCTGCGCGATGGCTTTCATTCATAACCGCTTTGTCGATATCGAGTTTCGCGGCGCATTCTCAATGTATGGCAACAGTAAGCTGGTTCTGATCGTAATGATCCCGCTGGTCGGCGTGTTTGCCATCGCCACGGTCTATTTCTGGCCAATTGTTGAACACGGTATATCGGCGCTGACCGGCGTCATGAAAACTTTCGGCGCCGCCGGCGTTTTTCTGTATGGTTTTCTCAATCGTTTTCTTATCCCGACCGGTTTACATCATCTCATTTGGTCACCCTTCGTTTTTACCTCTATTGGCGGACAGCTGTTAATTGATGGGCAGACGATAGTCGGAGCAAAGCCCATTTTCCTCGCTGAAATTGCCGGTAACACCGGGGGAGCGTTAAGCGACTCGGCGCGATTCCTGACCTATGGAATGGTCAAAATTTTTGGCACGGCCGGAATGGCCCTGGCCTTTTATAAGACGGCGAAACCTGAAAATAAACAAAAGTTGAAAGTCACGCTTATCCCGCTGATTGTGACCTCCTTCCTCGTCGGGATAACCGAACCTTTTGAGTTTTTATTTATCTTCACCGCACCGGTGTTATGGCTGGTTTATTCGTTAGTGGATGGCTTTTTCCAGATGCTGGCGTGGCTGCTCGATGTTCGGGTCTGCGCAACCAACGGCATTATCGATTTTATTGTTTATAACATACCGGCGGGAGCCCATCTGACGCGCTGGCCTGTTTTTGTCGCCCTGGGGTTAGCGGAAACAGCGGCGATGTATTTTATCGGTAAATTCCTGATTCTGCGTTTCAGGATGCGCACGCCAGGCCAGGAACAACAGGATGAGGCGCTAAGCCGAGCGGCGAGCGCAAGTGCCCCAGCCAAGACTTCCGGTGAACAGGTCATTCAGGGGCTTGGCGGGAAAGACAATGTGTGTTCTGTCGGCAATTGTTTTACCCGACTTCGGGTTGACGTGCGGGATCCGGCATTAATTCAGGAACATATTCTGAAAACCAGCGGCGGTACCAGCGTCATTATCAAAGGTAATCACGTTCAGGTTATTTATGGTTTAGGGGTGAATAAAATCCGTAATGCTGTGGATCGCTATTTAGATGTACATGAATAATGAGGTGGAAGATGCAAAATAAATTTGTTGTTACGATAGCTGGCGGCGGCAGTACCTATACTCCAGGGATTATTATGATGCTGCTGGAAAATATGGACAGATTTCCGCTGAGCGAAATTCGTCTCTATGATAATCATCACGATCGCCAGCGCGTGATCGGTGAAGCCTGCGCGATTCTGGTGGCTGAACGTTATCCGCAAGTGGCTTTTAGCTACACCACCGATCCGCAGGAAGCTTTTACCGGCGTTGATTTTGTGATGGCCCATATTCGCGTCGGCCTCTATGAGATGCGCGAAAAGGACGAGAAAATACCGCTTAAGCATGGCGTGATTGGCCAGGAAACCTGTGGCCCTGGCGGTATCGCTTATGGTATGCGTTCCATTGCCGGGGTACTTGAACTGGTTGACTATATGGAAACGTACTCCCCCGGCGCGTGGATGCTCAACTATTCCAATCCGGCGGCGATCGTTGCCGAGGCCACTCGTCGATTACGGCCAGCGGCTAAAATTATTAATATCTGCGATATGCCGGTGGCAATTGAAGGATTATTCGCCGATATCCTTGGTCTGAAATCACGTAAAGAGATGAACGTGCGTTATTTCGGCCTCAACCATTTCGGCTGGTGGACCAGCATTACCGATAAGGCCGGTAATGATTTAATGCCGACGTTAAAAAAGCATGTGTCTGAGCTGGGGTATTGCAGTCCGAAAGAGGATTTTCAGCACAAAGCGCCAAGCTGGATTGAGACCTTCAAAAAGGTGAAGGACGTCTTTGCGCTGGATACGGACACGTTGCCCAATACCTACCTAAAATACTATTTTTATGCCGACTACGAGGTAGCCCACTCGGACCCGAACTTTACGCGCGCGAATGAGGTGATGGCCGGGAGAGAGAAAGAGGTATTCGATATGGCGAAAGACATTGTCGCCCGGCGGAGCGCCAAAGCGGCGCATTTCCATGCCGGGGCGCATGCCACCTTTATTGTCGATCTCGCCTGCGCCATCGCCTTTAATACCCAAGAAAGAATGCTGTTGATTGTAGAGAACAACGGCGCTATCGCGAATTTTGACGAGACCGCGATGGTTGAAGTGCCTTGCCTGGTCGGCGTTAACGGTCCCGAACCGCTGGCGATGGGGAAAATACCGCTGTTTCAAAAGGGGCTGATGGAGCAGCAGGTGGCGGTGGAAAAACTGGTTGTCGACGCCTGGGTTGAAGGAAGCTACCAAAAGCTCTGGCAGGCGTTGACCTTGTCCAAAACGGTTCCGAGCGCGTCGGTTGCGAAAGCTATTCTCGATGAACTGATCGAGGCCAATCGTGGTTACTGGCCGGAGCTGAGCTAAAGTGCTGCTAACGCCCGATGTATTTCATCGGGCGTTACCTACACTGCGATGCCGGACGGATACTCCGCTTCGCCGGAGAGTTGCTGTATGACCTCCGCCACGTTTTCTCTGTCAACCGGCGCCGAGATGGCGTTTCCCTGAAAATGGTCGACTCCCAGCGCTTTCAGTTTGTTGAATTTCTCCAGGCTATCTACGCCTTCGGCAATACAGCGGCTGCCGATCAGCCGGCAGTAGTAGATGAGGCTTTTAATCAGCGCCAGGGCGTGCGCATCGCGCTGCATATCATTGATGATGCCCATATCCAGCTTGTAGGCGTTGAACGTCAACGCCCGCACCGGGAACAGCACGCTGCTTTGCGAGAAGCAGTCATCAAGCATAATTCGGAAGCCGCGCTGCTGTAGCCGGGCCATATTTCCGGCTATTTTCCCGTGGCGGCTGAGGTCGGCATTTTCGGCAAGCTCCAGCACCAGCCGCGGCGATATTTGCGGCTGACGCAGCTGCTGGCGCGCGGTTTCCATCATGCGAATCAGGTTTTCATTGCTGGCGACAGCCGCGGGAATATTCACCGCGAAATAAAATTCACCACTGTACAGATTGATATTCTGCACGGCTTCCTGCAGCACAAACGCGGTGAGCACCAGCCACGCATATTCCGAGCGTAGCTGCGGTAAAAAATCAGCGGGAAACAAAACGCTGCCGTTCCGGCGCCAGCGGACAAGGATCTCCATCCCCCTTAGCTGACGATGTTCATCGGTTATGGGCTGGAAAACCGGGAAAATTTGTCGACTATGGATTGCATGGACAAATTCACGCTCGAAAGCGCAAAGGGCGGCGATGGGCTCGCTTTTCTGTTCTCTTATCTGACTGCCGGGAAAGCGGGCGGCCATCTGCGGGTGGTGTTCCACCATTTTTTTCAATCCTGCGGTTCTTTGATTGTAGAGCGTCTTGTGGCTGATGCCGCGGCGTTTGGCCTGATCGCTGGCGCGGTATCCGCAGAGCAAACCGAGGATGGCGTTCAGCTCCGGCCGGGTTAGCCCGGCAGGGCGCTTACCCAATGCCCGCGCTTCTTCATCTGCCAGCTGTTCAAGGGAAGGATATCCCTCGGGTATGACGTCGCGCAGTAGCGCCGCCAGACAGGGGACCGGGAGGTCGGAGGCGGCCGCCCGCACCGCGGAAAGCTGACGCCGCTCTGCGACCTGGTGTAGCAGGGTGGACCATAGCCAACTGGCCGGGCTGCGGCTGAGAAACAGCATCGGTAGCGGCGTTGCGGACTGTTCCAGCAGCATAGCGGCACGCTTCAGGGTTGAGAGTAGCCGAACAGGGGATTCAGGGAGAAACACCACCAGACGGCGTACGTCAGGGGGCAGCGTCGGTGACGCTGAGGTTAACACCACGGGCCGGGCGCCCCCGTCTTCCATCAACCGCACCAGGCCCTCTGTGACCAGCGAACAGGGCGACAGGATGCCGTCACTCTCCGGGAGGTTATTCGTAAACAAAAGTCACCCCGATAATTGACTGCACGTTACCCGCGGTCACCTGTCCGCTGGTGCGCGCATAGTTGGCGGTTAAGCCAAGGCTGACCGCCGAGGTTCCCACGTTGCCTAACGACACCGTGGTATTCGCGGGAACGACGCTGCCGTTGCGCGTCAGCTGAACGCCAACCCCCAGGGCCGGAGAGGCCGATGCGGTATTGGTAAATATCGAATTGGCCGCGTTCTCCGTAGTACCGGAGAGGTAGTAGCCCAGGTTCTGGTTTTGCGCGCAGTAAACCGTTAGCGGAATGGCGGCCGAAGCGGGATATTCCGGCAGCGTCACCGTCACATCGCGAGCAGAAACGTCGCAGCCGCCGGTTGGCACCACGACATCGTTGTTGGCGTATATGTTCCACACGAACTGGAAGTCGTCGTTATCCTTGTTATTGGTCTGGCGCAGGATCAGGACAGCGATTAGCGAACCGGCGGAAATGGCGACCCCACCTGCGCTGCTGACGGGCGTCAGATAGAGAACGGTAGGCCAGGGTCTATCGACTATCGAGTTGTAGGTCATCCGCGCCGTTTCGCTGGTGGTGGGGAACGGGTAGCTGGTGCCGTTATACCTGACGGTACCGGAAAAGCTCGACAGCACGCCGCCATAGGCCGATCCGCGCTGGAGGGTCACGTAATCGGTCATGGTTTCCGGAAAATCGTTATGACAAAAAATCTGTGTCGAAAGATCCACGACCAGGTTCTGCCCGACGCTGACCGCCGGCGCAAGGTTTACGTACACGTTCGCCGAGCCGCCGCCGATGGGAATGGTCACGCCCGCCGCGGTTTTACAGGCGAAAGACCAGGCGTTAAACGACCAGCCTGCCAGCAGCAGCGTCATCAGAAGGGGGATTATCTTTTTCATTACTCTGTTCTCCTGGCTCAGGCGTAGGTATAGGTGACGTTAATCACCGCCTGAATCGTTCCCTGGGTAGCGCCGCCGTTGACCGTTAGCGCTCTGACCTGTAGCGGGAAGCTGGCGGACTGGGTGGCGTCATCCACCTGGACCTCTTTTCTCGCGCCGGTGTTCAGCGTGGTGCCGCCATTGTCCTGCAGCTCAAGCTGGATGTTGCCGGCGGTACCCTGGTTTTTGTAGTAGCCGGTGGCGTCCGCCGTGCCGCTAAAGCTGGCGGTGACCCGCGAGGTGCCGATCGGACAGTTGCTCAGGTTAAGCGCCACGCTGTGCCAGGGTGAGGAAGAACCGGCGGAGACCAGGCTAAAGGTATAAAGATCGCCGAGATCGACGGTGGCGTTAGCGGTGGAGACCGTGCAGGGTTTAGCCACCACTTTACCGTTAACGGTAATGGTCACGTCGGCGGCGCGGGGGGCGCTGGCGAAGGCCATCATTACCGCCAGCAGCCAGGGTGCATGAGTCCATTTCATTTCAGCCTCCGGTTACTGAAATTCAAGCGTGAAGGTCGCGGTTGCATTAACGTGCCCGGCGGTGACCGGTAGCTGGGTGGCCATTAGCCGGGCATAAAAGTTCAGGGTGTTGGGCTGGCTGGGCGTCAGCGTGGTCCAGGCTATGCCCGATGAGGCTGCGTTGAGCGGCAGCATCGTCTGCTGCGCGTCAAGGATCTGCACGCCCATCCCCGCCGCCGCCGAAGCCCCGCCGTCGAGCTTTAATAGATCGCTATTGATGCTGTCGGCAACGCCAACAAAGCCGACCTTCACCGCGGTAACCGAGCTACCGCAGGGCGACAGCACAATACGAAAGGGGACCAGCGGCGTGGTTGCCCCAACCGCATGGAATTGCTTTGCGGCGTTATCCATCAGATCGACGGTAAAATCTTTTGATTCACCCGCCACGGCGCAGGCGTTATCGCGAACGTAGCCGCTGATAGTAATGGTACTGTCCGCCGCGCCGGCGTTGCTGGCCGCCAGCGAGACGAGGGCGCTCAACAGATACAGGGTTTTTCTCATCATCATGGTTTCCTTAGCGGCACTCCGTGGAGAGCTGGCTCAGCGTCTGGTTCTGATTTTCCGGCGGCAGGCTGTAGCTGGCCTCACAGCTGGCGTTCGGACCCTCGCCCCATTTCGCCCGCACCTTGCCCGCCAGCGGCATCCCGCTCAGGTAGACCTGGCCGTTATCGGCGACGATGCTGCTGCCCTGGCTGTCGTCAGAGGTCACCAGCGCGCCGAAGGGAACCGGCTTCCCGTTATAGATGAGCGACATCAGCAGCTTGAGCCCGACGTGCGCCTTAAATTCCGCGCGGACAATTGCGCCGTGGGTCGGTACTACGCTGGCTACCGCATCGTCCAAATCGACGTTATCGGCCAGGCTATTGGTGTCCAGCGCCACCCGGTTTTCCCGGTATTCGGTGGCGTAGGGCAGAACGGCGTAGCCGCGCCAGTCGGTCCGTACCCCGGTCTGGTTTTCTACCTTCACGCCATCCGCGCCGGGGGCTTTGATCAGCACGACCGTGTCGTTCATCGGCTGGCTCAGGGTGACGCCGTCAGCGTGGGCCAGCACGCCGCCGCTCAGGCCGTAGTAGAGCTGTTTGATACCGTCGCTGCGGCTGTAGCCGACGTTGGCGTTACCGTAGCCGCCGCGGAAATTCAGCGCCGCGTATCCGGTGCCGCCGCTGTTGCCATCGCCGCCGCCGGCGTAGCCGGTCTGTACGCTGTAGCTCAGGTTGTTGTCCTCCAGCAGCGTGCCGTACAGGCCGGCAAGGCTGGTGGTCCTGCCGTTCAGATCGTTGGACATGCTGTAGCTGGCGCTGGCGTGCCGCCACGCCGATTTGCTGTCGGAGCGCATCCAGTGGCTGAACGGAATATTGACATTAAGCGCCAGCATCTGGTCGCGCCCCTGCTGCCAGGCGTTTCTGGTCAGGCTGTAGCTCAGGGTCCAGTTGATATCGTCGACGGCGGCGTTAAGCCCGGCCTGAAGCTGCTGGTCGGCCTTACCGGTTCCCCAGTAGGTCTGGTGACTGCCGCTCAGGTAGAGCGTGGCGGTACGCCCCAGTTGCTGGGTGACGCTGAGCTGTACCCTGCCGCGCTTGTTGTACGCGAGGTTGTAGTAATCGGTGAACTTCGGTTTCACTTCAATCACGCCGTCCTGGGTCTCGACGTTGTAGCCGCTCATCCGGTTGTAGGTGGTGTCGGCGAAGCTGAAATAGCCGCGCGTCGAGTAGCGGTAGCCCACCAGCTGAATGTTGGTGCCGGTATTCGTCAGCGACTTGTTATAGAGGAAACGCACCGACTGCCCCTGATGTTCGCTGTCATCGGGCAGGGTGGCGTTGGCCTGGGTGATATCCAGCGACAGCGCCCCCAGCTCCCCCATGTTTTTGCCGACGCCGAGGTTAAAGGCGCGGTAGCGGTCCGCCAGCTGGGTGCCGCCGTACAGGGTCCAGCCCGCCGGGAGACCGTGCAACGAAGTTCCCTGGAAGAACTTCGGTTTTTCCTGCTGATTGCTGCCGCTGCGGTACTCCCCGGCGGTGACCGCATAGCGGGTATGGCCCTCGCGCTGGAGCACCGGCACGGACGAGTAAGGGACGGTGAAAACCTGGCTGCTGCCGTCGGCCTCTTTGATGGTCACCTGCAGGTCGCCGCCGTTGCCGGCGGAGTAGAGATCGTTGATGGTGAACGGGCCGGGGGGCACCGTGCTCTGGTAGATCTCATAGCCGTTCTGCTTCACCGACACCTGAGCGGTACCACGGGCAATCCCGTGGATAACCGGGGCAAACCCCTTCTGGCTGTCCGGCAGCATGTTGTCATCGGAGGCGAGCTGCGCGCCGCGGAAGTTAATACCGTCGAAGACGTCGCCGTTGGTGTAGCTGTCGCCCAGCGTGAGGCGCGAACGCAGTAGCGTAATATCACGTTCAAGCCACGAGTTGATATGCTGCCATTTATTTTCACTGGTCGACGAACTGCCGCTGCTGCTGTAGCTCCAGGTGGTGTTATCGCGCAGACGCCAGGCGCCGAGATTCAGCCCGCTCTGCAGGTTCAGGTACGCGTAGTTGCTGCTGCCGCCGATGTCGTTATGGACGTTGTTGCCGGTGAAGTTGTAGTTAAGCAGCCCGGCGTTAATCCCGTGGTCCCAGAGCTCGGGCGGAATATAGCCGCGGGCGCGGTTGCCCATAAACGCCTGGGGTACGGTCAGGTACAGCCGCTGCTGCCCGGCATCAAAGCGGGTGGTGGCGTCTTTGATCATTTCGGTTAACGGTATGCAGGCATCTGCCGCCATCACATCGATACCGGTAATGGCGGACGTGTTGACGCCCATGCTGGCCAGCTGTCCGCGCGTCAGGCAGGGTGCCAGTCCGTGGCCTTTTTCATCAACATTAAAGGTAATATCGCGGGTGGCCATATACCCGTCATTGAGGTAGATATCCGCGCGGTAGGTACCCGGCGGCAGCTCCTGGCCTTTTTCAAAACCGGACAGATCCGCCACGGCAGCGGGATCGTCCGCTAAAAAACGTGGGTTGAAATAGAGTTCTGCCTGCGCGTAAAAAGCCGGTGAGGCCAGCAAAAGGGCAAGGGGGATCTGCGCAAATGCGCGAGCAGCTCCTGGAGTAACACGCCGGGAGCCCAGGTGGTCGAGTCCATATTTCAGATGTGACATAGTCCCTCCGGTAAAAGTCGCCCGGCTGTCAGTTCTTATTTTTATTTCCGGGAGAATGGGTCTCCCGTCAGTTATTGGGTCGCGCCCTTCATCCGCGGAGTCAGCGCGCCGTAGTCGTTAATCGTCCGGTATGTAATCTCGCGACCCGCATCGGCGGGTAAGCTGACGCTGGCTTCACCCATCGGCGGAACCAGCGCATTTTTCAGCACCCGGGTACCGGCGTTGAGTTCGGTGACCGTCAGGTAGTAGGGAGTGGGGTTGATCAGCGTAAGCGTGCCTGCGCCGCGGCGAAATTTCAGCTTTTCCGCAGCCTGATCCGGCGGCAGCGCCAGCTTTGCCGGACGGTAATAGAGCTTGATGCGGCTGATGATCGCCAGCTGTAGCGTGTTGTCGCTGAGCTTTGATTTATCCATCGACGGGATCGCTTTGACGTTCATCCAGAACAGCGTTTCCCGATCCTGCGGCAGCTGGTTGCTGGTGGCATCAATGATGCGCAGGGTATTCTCTTTTTTTCCCTGCATGGCGAACAGCGGCGGGGTGATGACAAAGCGGCCGTCCTTCGCGCCGTCGGCATTCTCCACCCATGACTGAATCAAATAAGTGCTCTTTTCGTCGTTGTTGGTGACCGCCAGCTGAACCTGCTTTTGCCCGGCAGGATAGATGACGCGGGTCGCTCCCAGCGCCACGCCGGCCTGGGCCTGAGCGCTAAAACCGCTGGTGGCGAGCAGTAATAGAGCCGCCAGTAAACCGCGCATCCCGCGCCGGGTAGCCAGTGTGTATTTCATGCTTATCTCTTTCTTTTTCAAAATTATTTCCTGTTACCGGCGCTGTTTACTGGTAGGTCAGGGAGAACCATGCCTGAGCGTTGGCCGCTCCCCCGGTTACCTGATTCCCGGTGGCTCGATATTTAGCGACAAAATGCAGGGTGGTCGGGCCGGTGTGCAGCGGCGACCAGCTTCCTGGCGGCGCATTGAGCGGGATCTGGCTGCCGGTTTTATCAAACAGAGCGACGCCCACGCCGGTCGCGATCCCCGGTCCTTCACCCACCGAGAGCACGTCCGGGTTTTTACCATCGGCAACGCCGTAAAACGCCACGCCAACGCGCTGGCTGACGGCGGTGCTGCACTCCTGCAGGTGGATATCGAAGGGGACGGGGTTAGTGTCTTCCCCGGCCGAATGAAACCGATTGCTGCTGATTTGTCCCATATTGACCGTCATCTGGCGGTCGCCCGCTTCAACGCGGCACGACTCGGCAATAACTATCCCCTGAAAGCGCATGTTTCCGCCGGGCAGCATAACGTTCCACTGGTTACCGGCCAGCGCCAGCGGCGGGAGCAGGAATATCAACAGACCTGACTTCATCCTTTGCATCGTTATTACCCTCAGTCTTTTTCGGATAACGGGCCTTCCTGGCCCGATGTGCCTCCCTGCCTGATGAAGAAATTACTCGTACTGCACTTTAAAGGTGGCGTCCGCGTTAGCGGTACCGGCAGTCGCGACGCCTGTTGCAAAGTAGCGTGCCTGGAATGGGATGACGTTGGTACCATTGCTAAGCGTGGTTTGTGCGCCGAAAGACGCGCCATCCAGCGCCAGCGGGGTGCCGGTACGGTCAAGGATCTGTACGCCGACGTTAGTCGCGCCGCCTGCGGCAGAACCCTGCAGGGCCAGTACCGTTGGGTTTGTACTGTTAATCGCCGTGCCAGCAAAAGCGATCGCGGCCTTCTCGGAAACGGTGATATCGCAATCATTCAGTTGGATGTTGAAGCCAACAGGAGAGCTGGTGCTACCCGCGGTGGCAAGTTTCGCTGAGCGCACCTGGCCTAACTGCACGGTTTGATCGAGAGAACCGGCATCAACTGCGCAGGCCGCATTAACCACTTCCCCTTTAAAATGCACCGTACCGCCGTTCACCGTAACGGTATCGGCCAGAGCCGCAGCAGAACTCAGGGACAATGCTGAAATAACGATAAGTGCTAATTTGTTCATGGTAAAACTCCTGTTTATGAATAATCCTGAAGCTATGCTTCACTTGAAAAGACATTTATTGTTGAAAAATAATTTTTGAAACGTAATCCTATTTTTACAGCCTAATTTATTCATCAGGTTGCGGCGATGCGTATAAATAGTCTTAAGTTTCACGCCAAACTCTTCTGCGATCTCCTGGTTGCTTTCCCCTCTGCTTAACATGCTTAACATCTGCTTTTCACGCAGACTTAGCCGGAATTTAGTATGGTAATTTCCTGAGGTCTCTTTCTTTAAAAAGAAATTCAGGATACTTCGGGTATTACTTTTCTTATCAAGTACGGTTATTTTTTCAAATAGTTCGGACTTATAAAAAGCCAGGTCGCTGGATGCAAAGGCGACAATGTTCTTATTCGAGAAGTAAATCCACTCCGAACCCGTAAGATCGTTAGAGTCGAGATCTATAATCAAAAAGAAATTGTCAATAAATTCTTCTCCAAGCAGTTCAATCAGGCCCAGAGTAAAATATTTATCCTTAGATAAAATATTAGTTGATAGAGTCATATCTGAACGCGATCTCATCCTTGGGTTGACCTTTAACTCAACGTTAATAAAACCATTCAGCGAATTAAGAGTAATCTAACATTGCCCACCTCAATGAGGCATGCGGTCGATGCTCTAAAAGAGATAACGGCTGTAGATATAGGTTTATTGTGTTTTATTATTCGAGTTTTTGTTGTTTGTTTGGTGTTTAATTTTACGTGTTGCATATAAAATAGATTTTTATAAATTAAAAATGATAGGGTGTACTTATCGTTAAACCCTGAACAATAGTCACACTCTTTGTATTGGAATTTTCTTAGGGAATATTCCTTGAGTAAACGCGATGATTTTTATCTTTAGCGTATCCGGTTTTTTTTAATTACTGAAAATATCCCGACAAGAGACTCGGGAAGTGACCTCTCCCGCTAAATTTAGAACGTTAATCATGAGGGTGATAATATCATCGTAGATAATTTCATACGTCATGAAATTAATTACGCGACGTTATCATTCCATTAGCCTTTAAATTTCTCTTTTCTACACCTCCGGAGCATTTTCAGCTCAGATTTCACGAAACCCCACTCACTCGATACGGTTATTTCTGCGTTCAGTTAATACTGATAAGCCCGGCGCGCCGCTGGTTTCGATGAGAGCTATAGTACCATTGTGATTTATTTTAGTTATATGTATTCTGTTTTATCGATTTTTAGGAGCTATAATTTAATTTACAAGTAAAATACCGTTATATACAGCATAAAATGCTATGTGTGCAGATGTTTTGCGGACGGTGTGCGGCTGAGGATAATTTGTAAGGCTAGTTTATGATGTACAAAATTCAAGGGACGATCTATTTCAGAAGTGATGACGGCCTGATGTGGCTTGATGAGGATGCATCCGTCACGCTAACAGCAACCACCGGTCGCCTGCTTAAGTTCCTTTTAGACCACAGAGAGCATGTGATTTACAGGAATGAGATACTTGAAAAAGTGTGGGACGCACATGGGCTGCGGACGTCCAGTCATAGCCTCAATAAGTATATTTCAGATCTGAGAGCCGTTTTCAGAAACCTGGGCTGCACCGAGGAGATTATCGTTACCGTTCCGCGGGTGGGTTTTATGATATCTGCAGCCATTGTTATTGAAAGAATGGATTATCCTGCTCTCGCGGTAAATGACGAAAGCGAAGGAGAAGCGGCGGTTGTCGGTCGGGGCATCGGTTCAAATGAGGAGAGCGAGACATATTCTGCCGGGGGGGTTAAAAAGGCCCGCTATGCACTACTTGCGCTGTGCGCGTTAGTCATGCTTTTTCTGAGCATTCAAGGCGAACTGTATCGCCCACTCTTTGCCGCAGACGAGGATGAAATCTATTTACTGGGGAGCGTCGATTCATGCCCGGTCAGAACTTTTAACGTAATACCTCAAGAGCAGAAGCCAAAGATGATGGCCCTGGCTCAGAAGCTTATTAAGAAACAAGGAATGCTGTGCACAGGCAATAGTGTTTTTTACTTTAATGTATCAGAGTCTGTATTAAAAGCCTCTGAAGCAAGAGTATTTTTAGCCCACTGCATTAACTCAAAAGTTAAGAAAGGTGATTGGTATTCATGTGAAAACTATTACAGGCCAGATTATGAAATACCAGGATAAAATCAGGACCAAAAGCATTTACATTCTATTTCTGGTGTTGGTGATAGGGTTGATTTTTCTCTGGCTGGTAGGGCATCTTTATCGCAAAGACGACTTTGATTGCTCAGCCAACCTGAGAATTGAATCGACTTCATTTGCCTTTGATGCAAAATTTAAAACCTTCTTGCTTATGCGGGAAAATAATACCGGCTATTTTGATGTATCCGGGAAGGTGCTAGTCGATGACGTGAAGTACAACGTTGAAAGGGCGTACCATTTCAACTATGAAAAGAAAGCGAATAATATTTATCACCTAACCAATACCACAGTCTCTAAGAGAAAGGCCGACACCATGATCGAGGGTATGATGCAGAAAGTCTTTTTTAGTCCCGATCCGGATTCAGGACGCTATATCAAGATACAAAAGATGAAAAACGCCTGGATCGTTCAAAGTCTGTATTCCCCTTCGTTTATCTGTGTAACCAATTGAAGATAAAGGTTTTTAGATCATGGTGTTGTTGCCAGGGGAGTGACGCTCTCCTCGTATGCGATCCGCGCTAAGGCGCTTTCATATTAAAGAAGGCCGTTTCTCTGTCAGATATCTCAGAAAGCAAAAAGCCTGCTTCAAAAGCAGGCTTCTTAAATCTGGCTCCTCTGACTGGACTCGAACCAGTGACATACGGATTAACAGTCCGCCGTTCTACCGACTGAACTACAGAGGAATCGTGTGAACGGGGCGCATATTAACGATGCCCTTCCGCCTTGTCAAAGGGTGAATCGGCTAAGGTCGTTTGTTTGCTGACAATTTCAACAGAGTGCCCGTTTTTTCTGCGTCATGCCGCGTCATGCACCGTTGCAGTGCATTTATACCCCTAATGGGGCATACCGCAATCCGCTGACCGGGCAAAAAAACGCGCTCTGCTATCACTATCCCTTATTACGCGGCTTACAGCGGCGTTTAGCTCTCCGGCCAAAAGCTGGCAAGCAAATTGCAAAACCTTCTGCATCTAAACGGCCAGTGTTGGTACTGGTGTTCCTTACAGGAGGCAAAATGAACTTAAGACGACTGAAGTATTTCGTAAAAATCGTCGATATCGGCAGTCTGACCCAGGCCGCTGAAGTCTTGCACATCGCACAACCAGCGCTGAGCCAGCAGGTTGCGACCCTGGAAGGCGAGCTGGACCAGCAGTTGTTGATTCGCACCAAACGCGGCGTCACGCCGACCGAAGCGGGCAAGATCTTGTATACCCACGCCCGTACTATTCTGCGCCAGTGCGAGCAGGCGCAGCTGGCGGTAAATAATGTCGGTCAAACGCTAAGCGGCCAGGTATCGATTGGCCTGGCCCCGGGCACGGCGGCTTCGGCCATCACTATGCCGCTGCTGCAAACGGTGCGTAACGAGCTGCCGGAAGTGATGGTCTATCTCCAGGAAAGTAGCGGAACCCTCCTCAACGATAAGCTTATCGACGGTCAGCTGGATATGGCCGTACTTTATGAACGTTCCCCGGTTGCCGGGATCATCAGCCAGCCGCTGCTAAAAGAAGATCTCTACCTGGTCGGTACCCGGGATTGTCCCGGGCAAAGCGTGGATCTGACGGCGGTCGCGGAGATGAATCTGTTCTTGCCGCGCGATTACAGCGCCGTTCGCGCAAGAGTGACCGAAGCCTTCACCCTGCGTCGCTTATCGGCCAAAATTATCGGTGAAATTGAATCCATTACCACCCTGACGGCAGCCATTGCCAGCGGCATGGGCGTCACCGTTCTGCCGGAGTCCGCCGCCCGTTCGTTGTGCAGCGCGGCCAACGGCTGGATGGCGCGCATCAGCACGCCGTCAATGAGCCTGTCGCTGTCGCTCAATATGTCGGCTCGCGGCAGTCTGTCGCCGCAGGCGCAGGCGGTGAAGGAGATCCTGATGTCGCTGGTGAGTCGCCCGTCGCTGGAGAATCGTGAATTACAGTTAGTCAGTTGAGCTATATTCCTGAATGGAATAAGTTGCTGGTTTTTATTATTTGTTAGCAAGGACAACAGACTTTAACAATAGAGCATATGTTATGTCTGATAGCCCGGAGGAAAGGGTGAACTTCCAGCAGCTCAAAATTATTCGTGAAGCGGCCCGTCAGGATTACAACCTGACGGAAGTCGCCAATATGCTCTATACATCGCAGTCGGGCGTTAGCCGCCATATTCGTGAACTGGAAGAAGAGCTGGGGATCGAGATTTTTATCCGCCGCGGCAAACGTCTGCTGGGGATGACCGAGCCTGGTAAAGCGTTGCTGTCGATTGCCGAGCGTATCCTCAATGAAGCCAGCAACGTTCGTCGCCTGGCGGACCTGTTTACCAACGATGCCTCCGGCGTCTTAACCATCGCCACTACGCATACCCAGGCGCGCTATAGCCTGCCGCCGGTGATTAAAGCCTTCCGTGAACTCTTTTCTGATGTCCGTCTTGAACTGGTTCAGGGAACGCCGCAGGAAATTGAAACGCTGCTGCACAACGGCGGCGCGGATATTGGTATCGCCAGCGAGCGTCTGAGCAACGATCCGACACTGGTGGCTTTTCCCTGGTTCCGCTGGCACCACAGTCTGCTGGTTCCCAAAGATCATCCGCTGACCCAGGTGACGCCGTTGACCCTCGAGGCGATTGCCCGTTGGCCGCTCATCACCTATCGCCAGGGCATAACCGGCCGTTCACGCATCGATGAAGCCTTTAACCGCAAAGGGTTGATGCCGGATATTGTATTGAGCGCACAGGACTCAGACGTCATCAAAACCTACGTTGAGCTGGGGCTGGGCGTGGGGCTGGTGGCGGAACAGTCGGGAGATGAGCGGGAGTCTGATACCTTTACGCGTCTTGATACCCGCCATCTGTTCGATGCCAATACCGTCTGGCTGGGCCTGAAGCGCGGACAGCTACAGCGAAATTACGTCTGGCGTTTTATTGAACTCTGTAATGCAGGCCTGTCGCTGGAGGAGATTAAACGCCAGGCGATGGAGCCGGAAGAGGCGGCAATCGATTATCAAATTTAGCAGGATGATAAATCAGATATGACATAGCAAACGAAGCTATAATTCATTCACGATAATCGCCACAGAGGAAGGGAAATTGTGCGGCGCGTGAAACTGCTTTGTTCTTTTATTATGCTTCTCACCAGCCAGAGCGCTCTGGCGGTGAGCTACCCGCTGCCGCCGGAAGGAAGCCGTCTGGTAGGCAGCCCGTTGACCATCACGATTCCGCAGAACAATACCCAGCCGCTTGAGGCCTTTGCCGCTCAGTACGGCCAGGGCCTGAGCAATATGCTGGAGGCCAACCCGGGCGTCGATGTGTTCCTGCCCAAATCGGGCACCACGCTGGTGGTGCCGCAGCAGCTTATCCTGCCCGCCACGGTTCGTAACGGCATTGTGATCAACGTTGCTGAAATGCGCCTTTACTACTATCCGCCTGAAGGCACAACGGTCGAGGTTCTGCCGATTGGTATTGGCCAGGCAGGGCGTGAAACCCCGCGTAACTGGGTGACCGCCGTTGAGCGTAAGCAGGAGGCGCCAACCTGGACGCCAACCGCCAATACTCGCCGGGAATATGCCAGCCGGGGCGAAAGTCTGCCGGCATTTGTGCCAGCCGGGCCGGATAACCCGATGGGACTGTACGCCATTTATATCGGCAGGCTGTACGCCATTCATGGCACCAACGCCAATTTCGGCATTGGCCTGCGGGTGAGCCAGGGCTGCATTCGCTTGCGCAATGACGACATCAAGTACCTGTTTGATACCGTTCCGGTAGGCACGCGGGTGCAGATTATCGATCAGCCGGTGAAATATACCGCCGAGCCGGACGGTAGCCGCTGGGTTGAAGTTCATGAGCCGCTGTCGCGAAACCGCGCGGAGTATGAATCGGACCGCAAGGTACCGCTTCCCGTCACGCCGGCGATGCAGGCTTTTGTGAAGGGCGAGGGCGTTGATGTGAATCGCGCCGGGCAAGCGCTTGAACGCCGCTCCGGTATGCCGGTGGAGATTGGCCGTTCAGCGTTGTAAGCCAGCAGCGGCTGGTCGCCTTTTCCTGCAAACTCGCAGCAACAGAACGCGCCCGTGGTTTTCGGGCGCCATCGGTTGTCGTGAATAGCGCTCTTTATTATTTCGCTTTAACTCATCTCAGCGATAGGGATGTTTTTTAAACGCAGCATGATTTTCAAATAATTCGGCAAGCGACTGAATGTGACGAAACTCTTGCGCATCAACAATATCGGGGATCCTGGCCTGAATAAAGGTCCAGATAACCGTACTCGTCACGGCAACCTGATCGGGGTCCGTGGCAATCGGACGATCTTCCAGTAGCGTATTCCATTCCCTGCAGGCCGCTAGCAGTTGACGGGTAATGCGCTCTATCCACGGATGATGCTGTTTTTCCGTCGGGCGAAGTTGATGTTCATACACATTTTGCACCGCCTTCTCACCCGCGGCGAGCATAAAGCCCAGTACCTGCAGGTCTCTTGCCAGCGCATCCGCAGCGATCGGCAGGAGTTTTCGCTCCCCGGCTGCCTGTGCTTCGAAATAGTCCAGTATCAGCGATGAATCCATCAGGCGTATTCCGTTATCCAGCACCAACGTCGGCGCTTTGACCGCAGGGTTGATCCGCGAAAACGCGTCAAAGCTGCTGAATACCGACAGCGGATGGCTTTCAAACTCGACGCCGTAAAGTTCAAGAGAAATCGCCACGCGCCTTACATAAGGAGAGTCCATCATGCCAATAAGCTTATTCATGATTCCTGTTTTCCTGTGCTGGTGAAATATGCTGGGGATTAACGCTTCATTACTGACGATGAAAAGACAGTACAGTAAATTCATTCAGGCGAATATCTTCAGTATCTTACGGGTTAGGTTAGTATTACTGACAGGTTATGGGTCACCTTTTAAGCGTCACGGTGAGGGAGTAGTAACATGGCGGATTTTCCCCCAATTGCGAGTTTACGTAGTTTTGAAGCCGTGGCTCGTCTTGGCAGCGTTACGCTGGCGGCGAAAGAACTACACGTTACGCACTCAGCTATCAGTCAGCAGATTAAAGTGCTGGAGGAGAGGGTCGGCTTAAAGCTGTTTATTCGTCACGGTCGCGGCCTGCAGATTAATGAAGAGGGACGACTCTACGCCTTGCAGGTACGCGAGGCCCTTAACCATATCGCTGACGCCACCCGACTGGTGCAGGTAAAGCCCCGCAGACAGGAGCTGACGATAGCGGTGGTACCCTCTTTTGGAGGCCACTGGCTTTTGCCTCGTCTTGAGCGGTTTCGGGTGAAATACCCTCAAATCACGCTGCGAATACAGGCAAACCTGGCGGTCACTCATCTGCAGCAGGAAGGGGCAGATTTGGCCATCCGCATGGGAAAAGGGGACTGGGAAGGCACGGAGAGTCATTATCTTTTCTCCGATGAACTTATCGTTGTGGCTGCTCCATCTTATAACGGCGGTGAGCTACCCCGTACGCCGTCAGAGATAGCGCAGAGCAAGATTATCTTTTCCATGGAATCGTGGAAAACCTGGTGTATCAAGGCTGGGCTTGAAAGAGAGATTGTGCCCGGCGGGCTATGCATAAACGACTCAAATCTGGTGCTGGAGGCCGTCCGGCTCGGTAAAGGTGTTGCGCTGGAACGCCGCTCTTTAGTCCAGGATGCTATTGCCCGAGGAGAGCTGGAACAGCTTACCCCTTTCACCGCGCCTTATCCGTGGCCTTACTGGCTGGTCTCATCGCAAGTTGCAGAAAAGAAAAACGAAGCTGTGCTTTTTAAGGACTGGCTTAGTGAGGAGGTTGTCGCCTGGCGTCAGCAAACGGCAACGGTAGAAGAGAGATAAGAGACGTTTTTTGGTAAACAGTGAAGGTGAGTGTTTTTCTGACGGCTCCCGCAACATCATTCCGCGTAAGTGAGCTTTCACCTTCAGCTGCGCACAGCGCTACCCTTCCGGATGTATGACACTCCAGGACCTCGGTCATTATGAACTATGTCGTGGTTATCTGTTCCTTGCTCAAGAGCACTCCTCATAACGAAAAAAGTTATTGATATCGCGACTTTCAATAATTTACATCTGAGTGAGTGTAACATGCATTATATGTCTTTTTGGTAATTAAATTTGAAAGCAGACAAGCATTATTTATTTATCTTATTGTTTTATATCGATTTAAGTTTGTAATCTATGAATTTTGATTTCTTTTTTGCAATTACTTTCGCTGGTGGTATAGTTATTACAGACCACAGATGGTAAAAGGATTACGCTCATCATGCGACCGAAAGAAGTTCAGGCATCGGCAGTCAGTACGATGTTCAGAGATGAAAGTAGAGGTTTGCTTTCCAGTAAAGTCGTTATTGTTCTGGGTTTACTTAGCGCCGTTGCTGCATTATCCACTGATATGTACTTGCCTTTATTTCCAGCTATCGCCAGCGATCTGCATACGACGCCTGACAAAGTTCAGCTTAGCATTACCGCTTTTATGGTGGGCTTAGGTATTGGGCAGCTGTTTATTGGACCATTATCCGATCATTACGGCAGACGTAAATTATTGCTGGGCGGGATGGCCCTATTAACCATCGCTTCATTAGCAGGCGCTATATCTACGAACATTCAGCTGCTCATTGTTACACGGTTCTTTCAGGGACTGGGAGGAGCTGCTGGTATCGTTCTTTCCCGAGCAATTATTTCTGATCTGTGCCCGGGGACTAAAGCCGCTCGATATTTTAACCTGGTGCTAGCGATACAGGGGATCGCCCCTGTTATTGCACCATTACTTGGTGGAGTGGCTGCATGGTTTATCTGGCCGGTAGTTTTTGTTTTTATGGCTACAATATCATTAGTCTCCACTCTGCTCAGTAGTCATTTTATTAGCGAAACCTTACCCCGTCATCAGCGATTACCTTTCAATCTGAATGAGTTTATCAGTCAGTTTATCGAGTTGCTAAGCAATAAGAAATATATTGGTTATACTCTAATTTTTTCAATCCAGTTTGGGGCGCTATTTGCTTATATATCAGCATCACCATTTATCTATCAATCGGCATTCGATTTATCCTCAGGAATGTTCGCTGTAATATTCTCTATCAACGCCGGAGCAATGATGTTTGGTAGTATAGTCAGCGCTCGCTATGTTATGAAATTTGGTGAAGATAACCTCATAACAATGGGGGTGATAAGCACGCTGGTGATATCTATATTGCTTTGTATCGTTGACAATATTTCTCATTTCCAGTTTGAGATCGCGGCGGTACTACTGTTAATGATGATGTTTACTATGGCTTTGACATTTGGCAATGCCGCGAGTATGGCCATGGCGGCATCCTCTCACTTAAAGGGAACGGGTTCTGCTATTTTAGGGGCTTTTCAGTTTGGTATCGCTGCGATAACCCCGTCACTGCTTGGATTTGGAGACCCGTTGTCATTACTGCCGATGTCGCTGATTATCGCGGGATGTTGTTTAATTGCCATCATGGCATTGTTATTGACAGGTAAAAAAGGATAGTGTGATGAAAACCCATGACGCTATAAAAATCATTGGTGCAAGGCAAAATAATTTGCAAGATATTGATGTAGAGGTCCCTAAAAATAAAATAACAGTTTTTACCGGTGTTTCCGGATCGGGAAAAAGTTCTTTAGTATTCGGAACTATAGCAGCGGAATCTCAGCGACAGTTAAATGACACGTTTCCACCTTTTATTCGCCATCGCTTACCACATTATGGTAATCCTGAAGTCGATGAAATTGAAAACCTGTCGGTGGCCATTATTATTGACCAAAAACGTATTGGTGGCAACGCACGTTCGACGGTGGGCACCGCATCAGATATTTATACCCTGCTACGGCTACTCTTTTCTCGTGTCGGCGAACCTTTCGTAGGTTATTCGAATGTTTTTTCATTCAATCATCCTGCGGGGATGTGTGCGACATGCGACGGGTTGGGCATTGCCAGTACTATTGATATCAACCATCTGATTGATTCAAATCTGTCGTTAAATGAAGGCGCTATTCGTTATCCTTCTTTTGCGCCAGGCTCATGGCGCTGGAAACGTTATGTTTATTCAGGGCTTTTTGATGCCGATAAAAAAATCGCGGATTATTCAAAAGAGGAGCGAGAATTATTACTTTATGCGGATAATCTCACTCCTGAAGCGCCGTTAGCCGGTTGGCCTAAGAGTGCAAAGTTTGAAGGCGTCATTACGCGCTTTACGCGAAGTTATTTAAAACAAGAAACTAAAGATACTAAAACTGAGGAATTTCAGCGCGTCGTTAGTTTGCAGGTTTGCCCTTCTTGTCAGGGTATGAGGCTTAACGAGGAAATACTTTCCTGCCGGATTAGAGGGAAAAATATTGGCGAATGCGCAACGCTGCCTGTCACAGAGTTAAAGCTGTTTGTAGAAAAGCTCGATTATCCTGAAGTCAGGCCGCTGATCGAAGCATTACTGGAAAGGTTGGATGCCATGTGTGCAGTAGGCTTGGGATATCTGGATTTGAACCGTACGACCCCTAGCTTATCGGGCGGTGAATCCCAGCGGTTGAAAATGGTCCGACATCTGGGAAGTAGTCTGACCGGGATCGTTTATATAATTGATGAACCCAGTACCGGCCTGCATCCAGCAGATATAGTGAAATTGAATGTTTTAATTGGAAAACTACGCGACAAAGGCAATACCATTCTGATGGTGGAGCACGACCCGGACATGATAGCGATAGCCGAGCATGTTATTGATTTAGGGCCAGGAGCGGGTAAGCAAGGCGGGAATATTGTCTTTGAGGGCGACCTGTCGGCACTTAAGCAATCCCAAACCTTGACGGGTCGATATTTCTCTTCACGGGCAGAGATAAATAAGAAACCGAGATGTGCCAAAGGTTATATTTCGGTAAGAAACGCCACATTGCATAATCTGCATAACTTATCGGTAGACGTGCCTTTAAGCGTTATGGTTGCTGTGACGGGAGTCGCTGGATCGGGCAAAAGTTCATTCGTTATGGGGGCCCTGGCGCCACAATGTCCGGAGGCGATCGTTATCGATCAAAAACCGATACATACCTCAATTCGATCGCATATTGCTTCCTGGTGCGGTGCATTTGATACGATCCGTTCGCTGTTTGCCGAAAAAAACCATGTGTCAGCGTCGTGGTTTAGCGCTAACGCCAAAGGGGCTTGTCCGGAATGTAATGGGCTAGGGGTAATACAAACCGATCTGGCATTTATGGATACGGTTACGTTGCCATGTGAGGCCTGCCAGGGGCAGCGCTATAACCCACAAGCGCTGAAATATCGTTATCAGGGAAAAAGTATTGCTGAGGTATTATCCCTGTCGATTAATGATGCCGGCGAATTTTTCCTGAATGAGCCACAGCTCAGGCCAATTTTTCGTAGCCTGGTCGAAGTCGGGTTGGGATATTTACGCTTGGGTGAATCGTTAAATCATCTTTCAGGCGGTGAATGCCAGCGGCTGAAGTTAGCGTCACAATTAAATCATGATAGTGACATGTATATTTTCGATGAGCCAACCACGGGTCTTCATCCCAGTGATGTGGCCTCGCTGTTGAAACTATTTAACCGACTGGTAGCGCGCGGAAACACCGTCATTATTATTGAACATAATATGGAGTTGATCGCTCAGGCTGACTGGATTATTGATATTGGACCTTATGCCGGGCAAGAAGGGGGGGAATTATTGTTTAGCGGTACACCCGAATCGATGCTGGCCTGTCGCCATTCATTAACCGCAGAATGGTTGCGCAAACATTGCCGGATAGAGTGAGAAATGGTGGTCGGGACAGCCAGTAGAGACTGGCAATAATGTGATGCATGCCCATTATTATACTGATGTATTGTCCCGTTAATCTTATTCGTCTAAAGGCCAGTGGTAATCGCGATCCAGCCAGCCATCCAGGTCATAATCCATCATACATTGTTCGGCGAAACCTTTATATTCTTGTACCTGCCCCGACATCTGTGCGGCGAGTAACAGCTCGATACGAACATTTTCATGACTACCGGTATAATTTCGTTCATAGAGTTCGTGTCTGCTGGCGAATTCTGTTCCTACGGAGTCCCAGATTAGCTTCATGAGCTTGACGCGTTCAACGGCATCCATACCGTTGGAGCCCCGCATATATTTTTTCAGATAAGGTTCCAGTTCCGGCGCAGCGAAATCTTTGGCATGCGAATTGATATAAATAAGCGCGCTGCCAAGATCTTGTTCAATAATTTCTTTGATCCGTGGATAGCCGAGACTCATAAACCAACGGTAGGCTAAACCATAATCCAGGTTAGGCAGGAGGGCGCCGTTGTGCCAGGGGTTCGGCGATTTAGCCATAGCATCACTTATGGCCCAGAAGAGGTTGCGCCAGGCCAGCATTTCCCCGACGCGCGTCTGTATGCCGCGGAAATCGGCTACGCCGGTGGCTTCCACGCCTTTAATGAATAAACCACAAATAAAATCAATTTTTACCGCCAGACGCGTCACTCCGTGGAAGGTTGAGCGGTGCAGGAAGCCAGAACTGGGTAAAAACGTGGCCGCTTTAGCGGTATCGCCGTAAATAAAAATGTTTTCCCAGGGAATCTTCACCTTATCCAGAATGAAGATCATGTCATTCTCGTCATAGCGTGAGGATAGTGGATAGTCAAAAGGACTGCCGACCTTTTCGGCGGCTAAGGAGTAAGAGGGGCGGCAAACCAGCTTCAGTCCTGGGGCATTCATGGGTAATGTGCATACCAGGGCAAATTCTCTTTTTTTGACAGGTAAACCGTAATGCGCGATGAAATTGTAATGCGTCAAAGCTGAGCCGGTAGCAACCACCTTGGCACCGCTAACAATTACGCCATCATCACACTCTTTTTCGACGTGAATGCAGATATCTTCAATCTGGTCGGGCGGGAGATTGCGGTCGATAGGGGGGTTAATGATGGCATGATTCCAGTAAAGTAGCTCCTCTTGCGAACGTTTGTACCAGTGCCTGGCGTTATCCGTATATTCGCCGTAGGCCTCGGGATTGGCGCCCAGAGTCGTAAGAAACGACGCTTTGAAATCAGGGCTTCTTCCCAACCAGCCATAGCTAAGCCGTGCCCACTGCGCGATTGCGTCGCGATCGCGTATCAGATCCTCAACAGAATGAGGAACGCGGAAGAACGGATGGGTGACACCACCGCTGCCGGTATCACAAGGCGTGGTTAATATAGCCTGATACTTTTCGTCATGGAGCGCGTCGTATAATTTAGCTATGGACAGTGCTGAATTGCGAAACGCTGGATGTGTAATAACATTGTCCACCTTTTCACCATAAGCCCATATTTCTCGCCCATCATTTAGACCCGCTAAAAAGTCATTACCGGTAGGTAATGATACTGATTTATTTTCCATGTCAGCTCTCTCCGAATGTCGGTTTTCAACACTTCCTTTTAAACGGCATCTTGTTGGCTAAGAGTTGCCGTTGTTGTTAAGGCGTTCTGTATCAGCCATTGATAAATAGAAAATGCGTCTTGCGTCAGGAATGATTCGTTATGAAATTGTATGGAGGCAACATTGCCTGACGATAATGCGACAATTTCACCGGAAGGAAGTCGCTCCAGCTGGACTGTTTTGTCATGCTCCGGGCTGTACCAGCATGGCCGCTGATGTAGTGCGGAGAAACTGTTATAGAAACCAACGGTATGAGGTTTTCCCTGAATGGATATCTGATGTTGGCTACCCTGACGGTTATTGACCAGCCGCTCGATCGGAATGCCTAATTCGGCGCAAATTAACTGATGTCCCAGACAAGTTCCGATTAGCGGACGCTGCTCCCGGAGCCGTTGCGCAATAATTTTTCGGCCCACGCGTATTTTTTCGAGTTGTATATTGGTTGGATCGCCAGGCCCGGGACCAATGAATACGATGTCGCGATCGGTGAGTTGCGTTAGCTTGCTCGGACAGTCATACCAGGGAATGAGGGTGACGGCGCAACCCGCGCTGCGTAACTGATAGGCAATCATGGCGGTGAAGTTGTCCTCCATGTCGATCAGTGTGATGGCATGATGAGAGAGTAGAGTGCGCGGGCCCAATTGCGAGTTATCCAGCCAAAAGGCGGAGGCGCGTGCATTCCGTTGTGCCAGTATCTGGTCAGCCCGATGGCAAAGTTCTGCAGACAATCCTGTCCGGTTTGGCGTCCCGGCGCTTGGTTCAGAGAAGAACGAATGCATTAGCCCTTGTAATTTGGCGCGTGTTTCACCGGCTTCACTTTGCGCGATGGAACTTCTGACGATGGTTGAACCCGCCGTAAGCCGAAAATGTCCCTGAGCGGAAATATCGGCCGTGCGGATCATGATGGCCGAGTCCAGATAGCGTTTACCTTCTTGCGCACCCGTTATAGCAACGATGCCGCTGTAATAACCGCGTCCGCGGCGTTCTCGCCGGGCGATAACTTTACAGGCGCTTTCTATTGGGCTGCCGGTCACTGTTGGCGCAAATAGCGATTGCCTGATGATTTCTTTCAGACTGCGATCTGATTTGCCATGGAGAAAATATTCGGTATGCGCGATGTGCGACATAGCCTTGAGCTTCGGCCCGGATACCTGAATATCACGCTGACAGATGTTACTCATCATTTTGAGTTCTTCATCTACCACCATAAATAGTTCGTCGCGCTCTTTTTTATCCTGCAGAAAATCATCCAGCACGTGCGCCATATTCCCGGTATCGGGGTATTTTAATGTGCCGCTGATAGGATTCATCGCCACGTTCTGCTCATCAACCTGGATATGCTGTTCAGGCGTACTACCCATGAAATAGCGGCTGCCGGTAAAGATCATCCATGTCCAGTATGATCCGCATTCAGATTGCAGCAGCCGTTTGTACAGCGTCAGCGCGTGGCGGATACTAAAGTCGGTTATATCGCCCTCCAGGCTGCGTGAAATCACAAAGTTGCTGCCTTCCCCGGAGCTGATTTCCTGATCAATCACGGTATCAACAATGTCGCCATACGTTTGGTCATCAAGATCGAAGTGCAGGTTTCGTGGCTTGATATCATGGTCATTAATGGCTGCGATAAATGAATCTATAGGATAATAGTCTTGCCGCTCAATGTGCATTACGATCGTCTGTTCACCATCGTCAATGCAGGCATATCCTTTTTCTTTCAGCTGATTAAATGGCAATAATATCAATTTGTTAAATGAGCATTTGCCCGTCGCGTCCAGGGGAGGATCCAGCGCTAATTCTGAAAGGGACTGGCTTAGCTCAATATCCCCTTCAAGAAACAATACTGCGTTGATAGGTTCGCATTGGGGGCGGTAAATACAGGCAAAGGGTCTATCAAGATTGGCCAGATGAGCCGAAAGCTCGTCGGGATTTGCTGAATCTTTAGATAACATCATCATCTCCTGAAGTGCCGTGAGGATCTTTAATGTTCCAATGCGTCGATAGCTTGTCGGGTTGACAGCACGACTGAGCTGGTTTCCGCAGCTAGCTCAAGCGCTAGACGATGCTTTTCTTCGGAGAAATCGGCGAGCGCATCGGCAATAAAAAATGTCTCGATATCATTGGAATAGGCCTCTTGCGCTGTGCACAAACAACCGATATGGGCGTAAACGCCGCAGACGATCAGCTGATCGCATTTGAGTTCGTGCAAAGTACTCAGAAGAGGAGAGTTAAAGAAGGCGCTGTAACGCCACTTCGTTAATACCCACTCATTTTCCAGAGGCGTCAACGGAGGAACAATCTGTTTATGTTCCTGGCTGCCGTTCATGCCTGAACCCCATAGACTGTGCAGCAAGCCGCGCTGTTGTGGCGTCATGTCGCCGGGTTGGGCAGTATAAAATACTGGAATATGCAGACGTCGGGCGACGCTAAGCAAGCGGTAGATGTTGTCGATGACCTGCGCTATCGGCGAGGCGTCAGCAGTGTAAAAATCGAGAAAATAACGCTGCATATCATGTATGAGTAGCGCCGCTCTTGAACTGTTGGGTCGCCAGTCTGCAATTGATTTGGGTAATTGACGTTCTGTCGGCAATGGATAGGGCCGTATCTTTTCCATGTTATTCTCCTTGTACGCTTAGCAGCTGCCGAGTGCGGCACCACCGTCGACCAATAACGTTGATAGCGTGGTTTGCCCTGATTCTTCGCACAGGTAAAAGCAGACCGCGGCAGCAATTTCTTCCGCCGTAGCGACTTTGTTGAGTGGAATACCAATGCGAAATTGTTGTGGGTTACCGTTGAGCGTGTTTTGCTTGTCACTTTCGCTATGCCACATGCCGCGCAGCATCGGCGTATCGGTTGAGCCGGGAGCGACAACATTACAACGGATCCCATACGGAGCGACCTCCAGCCCCAGAGCATAGGTAAATGCCTGGGCAGCGGCTTTTGAAGCGCAGTAGGCGGCCATCGTCGCCCGCGGCACGCGCGCTGCATTTGAGGCGATAGTTACGATGCTGCCTTTACGCTGAGCCATCATCAGATTGGCCGCATGGCGGCTGGTGTTAAATACGCCAGTCGCGTTGACGGCAAATGTTTTCGCCCAATCCTGAGGTTGTGTTTCGGCCACGCTGGCGTGGCACAGTACGCCGGCGCCGTTGACCAGATACCCTACCGGGCCCAGTTGATGACCGACTGCGGTAAAGGCCTCTGCTACGCAGCGGTCGTCGGCAACGTCTACAGTAAAGCCTGCAATGGGCTGCGGATGGTTATCTTGTAGTGTGGCTACAAGGGTTGCCAGCTGAGTGGCGTTATTATCAAGAAGCGCTAGTGACAGCCCTTCTTTCGCCAGCGCGTGGGCAACGGATTCGCCAATGCCACCGCATGCGCCGGTAATAACGGCAATATAATCTTTATCAAAAGTCATGTTGTCCCTCTTTCCAGTGAGTTAATAACATCTGCGTTTGCGCTACGTTCAGGCGTGGGTCGCAGAGAATTTGCTTAAGTTCATGTTCTTCAGGGTGATTATTTTCACAGAAGCATTCGATGACCGGATTCGGCGTTGCTTCCAGATGGAGTCCAGCGGCGCAGGCGTTATGTGATTTCACCTGCCTCAGGAAACCGGAGATTTCAGCCATCATGTCGCTAAGCTCGCGGCGTTTATTGCCCGCCCGCGTTTTCCCGGTATTCCCATGCATTGGATCGCACATCCATAACACCGGCGTTTCGGTTGCTTGTGCGGCCTGAATCAACGCGCCCAACCGATGAATGTGTGTACGGCCAAAACGCGAAATAAAAGTCAGACGCCCAGGAATACGCTGAGGATTGAGCTGTCGGCAAAGTGTCGCGATGAACGATGGCGTTACGCTGGCGTCAATCTTGCAGGCAACAGGGTTGGCGATATTCGCCAGCATGGCGATATGTGGGCTGTCAGGCGCAAGAGTACGAATGCCGATCCAGGGCCAATGGGTGCTTGCTAAGTATGATTCTCCGTAGGGATTAGTGCGGATTTGAGTGGTTTCGTAGTCCAGCAACAGCGCTTCATGGCTGGTCCAAATGTGATGAATATCGCGGGGATATTCCCGTTCGTAACGTTTAATTTCGGCCAGCGTTTCCGCAGCAGCACGATAGCTCAGCAGCATCCGTTGCGGATCGTTACGCCTGGCTTCTGGTGTCGCTTCGGGCCGGTTGACTGAATCACCGCGCCACACGGGAAGTACCCTGTCGCCATCGACTTCGTTTTGTTGCGAGCGGGGTTTAGCATATTGACCGGCAATTCTACCTACCGTCAATATCGGCAGCCCCGTCTGTGTTGAGAATTCGCGGGACATTTGCTCAAGGAAGATCAATTTTTTCCGTACATGTAACGCGCCAGATTCGCAAATTCTTTCAGCGCAGTCGCCGGCCTGAAATATCATTGTTTTTCCTGCATAAACGGCGGCTAATGCTTTATTGAGTTCACTTATTTCTGCAAAACTTAATAATTCTGGAAGATTGTCTAATTCACTTTTGACCAGGGCAAGCATGTCCTTATCGCTCCAGAACGGCTGTTGCCAGTTGGACTTATTGCCAGGAAATGATGTCATTTCTAATCTCTCACTCGAAATTTAACAGGTTTTTCGTTTGTTTTTTAACAAAAAAGCGATGAGAAAGTGCTATTCCTTGTCTGTTTACTGGACATGAAAGACGATACGGTTTGCACAAATATTGCACGCCAATGGGTGCCTTGTGTCAATCAAAAAAAATTATATTTGATTTATGTTTTTTTCATGTTATTGATTTTTATGGTTATTATTTTTGTTTGTTTTTTATTTTTTGCTATATGATTTTTTTTTGGAAATCAAATTGACTGAGGGTGAGGTTCGAAGATAGACTATTGAAAGCAACGCTTAGTTATGCTTGTGTTGCTTATATGTTGCTTGTTTTGCGGTGTTTGCTTAGAGGCATCTCACGGTAAGCTGGCGGCATTTCTTTAGATCTTTAATTTCTTCTTCAAGAGAAGATTTTATGCGTGTGAACGTTCCTAATTCTCCAGGAGAGAGTGATGACGCATTCAGCATATGTCTATCAGTTAAAGGCTGTCCCTGATATATTTGATGAGATTTCGCAACGTTTTCCGGACAGGGTTGCGTTAATTTTCGATCAAAGAAAAATAACCTATCGAGAACTTGCTGAGCAATGTTCAGCGCTGGCTGCTGTGTTGCAAAATAATTGCCTGATAAAAGGCGATATCGTTGCAATAAAAATAGAACGTAGCCCGGAGTTATATATTTTTATGCTGGCGCTCATGAAAATAGGCGCTGTTATGGTTCCCGTGAACTCGAATAGTCCCGAACGCTATATTGGTGAGGTTTTAAGTGCGGCGGGAGCCAGATACCTGATTAGCGATGATGTAACAAGCGTGCCCGGCGGAGCATGGCACGTCTTGTCGAGCAGGACGCTGATACAAAACTGCACGCAACAAAGAAGCGGGAATTACCCGGTATTAAGTGCTGATGATCCGGCGCTCATATTGATGACCTCTGGTTCAACAGGAAAACCGAAAAGCGTACTGATTGCTCATCGCGGGATTGCCAGACTGGGTCTGCCGGTACCGGCGTTGGGGAATAGCGAGCGGGACTGCTATTTGCAAATTGCAGATATTTCTTTCGCTGCCTCAGCTAATGAAATCTGGATGGCTTTATTGACCGGAGCATGTCTCGCGATTGCGCCGCCTGGCTTGCCGGATTTAATGGCCCTGGCACGGCAGATCGAATCGGATAACGTGACGATGCTATTCCTCTCTGGCGGGCTGTTCCGGCTATTTGTCGAGGTTTCGGTCGAAACACTGCATATACCTGATTGTGTGGTGGTGTCGGGAGACTTTGTCAATCCTCGCTTATTTAGCGTGGCGGTGCAGGCCGGTAAAGCCAAAATATTTAATGGATTAGGATGCACGGAAAATTCAGCGATCTCGTCTCTCTATCATATTCAGTCGGAGGAGCAATTATCCAGTGAATCTCCTGTGCCGGTTGGTACTCCACTCCCTCTGGTTGAGATGGTGGTATTCAATGAACGGTTGCAACCCTGTACCTGCGGTGAATATGGGGAATTATTTATCGCAGGGGCTGGAGTGGCTCTGGGGTATTCCGATCCGCAACTGACGGCGGAAAGGTTTATCACCATACCGTATCAAGGCACTGACGTGCTTTTCTATCGTACCGATGATCGGGCAACTTACGACCAGGATTGCAATATCGTCCTGGTCGGACGAGGCAACCATATTTGTAAAATACGTGGCTTCCGCATCAATATCGCCGGTATTGAGCACCTGTTGCGCTTACATCACGCTGTAGAAGATGTGCTGATTGTGGTAGAGGAGACGCCGGATGAACCGCGATTACATGCTTGTTATGTCACGCAGGATGACGGGCTATCCGTAGCGGATTTAAAGAATCACCTCGCAATGCATGCTCCTGCCTGGATGATACCTGAAAAATTTAGCCGTCTGGCGGTACTGCCAATGACCGCTAACGGTAAAAAAGATCGTTTACGGTTAAAAAATTCTTTACTGGAGCAGGTGTAAATATGGACAACGTTGAGCAACAGCTACTCTCGATTTGGCAGGCGATTATTCATTCAGAGGCGATTAACCCGCACGAAAATTTACTAGACCAGGGTGGTAACTCATTACATTTCATAAAGTTGGCGTCAATGGTAAGCAAGACATTTAATTTGTCTGTCTCGCCGGCGGACATTTTCACTGCCGGAACTATTGCTGCGCTGGCTCAGACCATTCGGCAACGGCAAAAGCTCTAATACCTGGAGTTGGGACTACCAGCAAACAGGAAGGATTTTACAGGGAATTTTAAGAGGGGGATAAAATGCCATCATTCAATAGCGGCGAGTCAAAAAAGGGCTGTTTGAACAAGGAGTGTGGAGAAAGTGCGGTAACGTATCTGCCAGCTACGCCCGGGCAGCAGGCAATGTGGTGGCTGGATAATACGCTGGAGCAGCCCCAATGCTATAACGTGCCGGTGCTGCTGACCGTTAATGCGACACTGGACGCTGATATTATGCAGCGCGCTGTGGCTGAGCTGACCTTGCGCCATGAAATATTCAGAACGCGTTTTGTTTATCTTGACGGTAAATTACAACAGCGTATCGGCGCTGATGGATATCTCTCTTTTTCCCATCGACAACCAGAGCAGACGGAAACCCCTGAATCCGTCACGGCACAACTGGCGGCTAGCCGTTTATCATTAGCTGAGGGGCCGCTGAGTATCATTAATATGCTCAGTTCAGACTCAGGTACAACCTGGTTAGCATGCTGCTTCCACCACATCATTATTGATGCCCCCTCAGTACGTATTGTCTTGCATGATTTGCTGCGAATCTATTGTGCGCTTGACGAGAAGCGCGTTCTGCCAGCGTTTAACGGCACGGGAAGCTATCAGGAATTTACTCGTTGGCAGGCCGCGTCCCTTGCGGCGGCTGAGTGCGAAGATATGCGGGTTTATTGGCGACAGGCACTACATCCAGCTCCACCCTTGTCGGACCTCCCGGTCGATTTTCCCCGTCGTCTTCGGGAAGATACCAAAGCCGCCTATACCATGCTGGCGCTGAACGAACAGGAAGCGGACTCACTGCAGCGGCACGCGAGATCGTTGTCAATGACTCCATTTATGTATATGTCCATGTGCTGGCAATTTTTCCTCAGCCGTATGAGCGGGCAGAACGATATTACCGTTGGCGTGCCTTTTACTCTGCGGGATCGCAGCGAGTTTGCCGAAACGCCGGGATATATGATCAATACTCTGCCGGTTCGCGTGCAGGTCAATGAAGATGACACGGTCAGCACGCTGGCTGCAAAGGTACGTCAATCTTTTATTGGCGCACATTTCAATAAGCTGCTCCCTTTCAATGAAATTGTCGCACTGTCGCGTGAAAACGCGGGGCAGGACAGTCCTCTATTCAGAACACTGTTGGTTATGCCCGATACCCGGGGCGATATTTTCAACGACTTGCCTTTTAAAGTCATGCTGGATGACTATTTTAGCCAGATGGCAAAATACGATCTGACGCTGTTCTTTGAAGCGCAACCGCAGTGGAAGCTGACGCTGGAGTATAAGACGGCGTTGTATCACCCGCAGACCATTGACTACTGGTTGAAAATCTTTCGCCATTTATTAAGCGCGATGGGTGAGGACGGCGAGGTATTACTGTCATCCCTGAGGCTGTTGGATGCACCGTTAAGTCGTGAACTGGTTGTTCGATCTAGTCTTAAATCGTGCACGGAGGCCTGGCGATTTGACGCCCTGGCGGCTTTCAATCAGCATGCTATAAGCCACTCTGCGGATACTGCGTTAATTACCGCTAATGGCACACGATCGTATGGTTGGTTAGCGGAACGTTCAGGGCAGATTGCCGCTTACCTACAGCAGCAGTTAAATATCGCACCTGGCAAACGTGTTGCATTATTACTGGAAAGGAATGCCGAGGCGATTGCCACTCTGTTTGGCGTGTTAAAAACCGGCGCGGCCTACATTCCGATCGATCCGCAATACCCGCAAGAGCGAATTGGTTACATGTTGCAGGACGCCAGTGTGGATTGCATCGCTACGACGCGATCGCTGGTAGCAAAATTCCCAGTGTCTGGCTCCGTACCTCTGTTGTTAATCGATGATATTCCCCCGGAGTACCCTGGGGAATACTCTTATATCAAAAGAATGCCCGACGATGAGCTGTATATCATTTATACATCAGGTTCAACCGGGCAGCCCAAGGGAGTACGGTTATTAAATAAAACGCTCAATAACCTGATTAAGTGGCAACGAGATGTTTCTGAGTGCGATCAAGGAGATTGTACTCTGCATTTTATGTCACTTTCTTTTGATGTCTCGGTTCAGGAGATCTTCGGCACGTTAGCTGGCGGTGGGTGCTTATATATTGCCAGTGAAGAAGAACGGAGAGATCTGGATCTTCTGCAAGAGGTTATCCAGGAGCAGGGGATTAATCGTCTCTATTTTCCCTATGTTGCTTTGCAACAGTTCGCGCATTTGAGCGTATTGGCCAACAGGCAATTCCCGAGTTTAAAAGAGGTCTACTCCACCGGGGAACAGCTCGTACTCACCGCGGATATTAAACATTTTTTCAGGCAACCCGTTCGCCTGATTAATCTCTATGGTCCCTCAGAAAGTCACGTCTGTTCCGCGTATGTGCTGCCACCGGAAAGCGATAAATGGGGAGATGCAGCGTCCATTGGTTACCCTCTACCCGGATTTACGTTGTTGGTGGTGGATGAGCATTTGCAGCTGGTTCCCGCCGGTGTCGCCGGTGAACTGCTCATCGTTAGCGATTTTCTCTCTCCCGGCTATCACAATAAAAGTGAAGAAAGCGCTCGACGTTTTATCTCTGCTGAGGGCTTTGCCACACAAAGTTGCCACGCGTATCGTACCGGTGATCTGGTGAGGCTGGAGCATGACGATCGGTTCAGCTATCTTGGCAGGATAGACAATCAGTTAAAAATTCGCGGTTTTAGGATCGAACCGTCTGAAGTAGAAGCGGCCATCAATGCCCTGGAAGGCGTGCAGGTTTCAGCGGTAGTTGGCAGGGCAGATACTTCAGGAAGCAAGCAGCTCGTCGCTTTTATTGCTGGCTTAATGGATGATAAAAGCAATCAAAAGGATAAGATCAAACGCGGCCTTCGCCTGGTTCTGCCGGAGTATATGGTTCCCACAGAGTTGGTCTTTCTGGATAAGCTGCCTACTACCCCTAGTGGGAAAATCGATCGTAAGGCGTTGCTTAAGGTGGATATTATCGTTGAATCATCCGCGCAGATGCCAGAACGGTCTCTGACGAAAACGCAGGAGCAGGTCAGGGCGCTATGGGAAACGCTATTTCCGGGTCGTCACATCGCACTGCACGATGATTTTTTCGCCATTGGCGGACATTCCTTGTTGGCTACGCAGCTGGTTTTTCTGCTCCGTAAGGCATTCAATTGCGATATTCCTCTACGTTTGTTATTTAATCATCCGACGTTGTTGGCTATGGCAGAGTGCATCGACGGCTATGTTGTCAGTGAAAAGGGGCCCGTCGATACCGTTGATCGTTCCTTTGTTCAGGATGGATACGAACGCATACATTGGCAGGGGGGAGAGTGTTCAACCCCTGGGCTGACGTTGCTCACCGGGGCGACAGGATTTTTAGGCATCTACCTGCTGCGTTCACTGCTATTGGCCGGGACCCAATCCGTGATTTGCCTGGTAAGAGCCAGGACAGATAAGCACGCATTGGCTCGTTTACGTGAAAATGCGATGCGCTACGGAATCGCCGATGAGATTGATTTTTCCCGGGTTGAAGTTTGTCTCGGTGATATTGGTCAGCGCGATTTAGGATTAAGCCCTGACGCGTATAGTCGGTTGGCAGAGCGAGTGGACACGGTATTCCATGCAGCCGCACAGATTAATTTTTTGCTCTCTTATTCTTCTGTTAAACAGTCAAATGTGCAGGGTACGCTAAATATTTTAGCTTTCTGCGGTTGTGGCGGACGAAAAACGCTCCACTATTTATCCACTATCGCCGTATTTTCTCCACGCTATCCTGAATCGCCTATCGTGGAACATTGTGTGCCGGGGCATCCGGAAGCACTGTCGATTGGTTATACGCAAAGTAAGTGGGTGGCTGAACGCTATGTTATACAGGCCAGAGAACAAGGACTTGATGCTAACGTATTTCGCATCGGACGTATTGGCGGAGACAATCGAACTGGGGCCTGCCAGAGCGATGATTTTTTGTGGCGACAGATAAAAAGCTTTATCCAGATGGGATTGGCGCCCGATCCGTCTTCCCTGTCAACGGACCTGCTGCCTGTCGACTTTGTCGCTGAAGCGATAGTTGCTTTAGCGCGTTCAGAGGCTACTCGACAGGAGAACTTCCATATTTTCCATCCTCAGAGCATCCGGTTTGACCCGGTGTATCGGGCGATTCGTTCTCTGGGCTATCCGTTAGAAACGACTTCTGACGGCGAGTGGTTGCAACAACTTGAGCTGTGTGTCACCCAAGGGCGCGAGGTTGCGCTGGGGCCGGTCATTCATCTCTTTAAAGAGAATTTGTTGGATACTGGCGATAACGCCTATGGTAATCCAGAGACGACTAAGCGTATTACACAACTGGGCTTGCGCTTTCCTGAACTGTCGGAGGAGACTTTCAAACGTATGATTGTTTATTTCCAGCGGCAGAAAGAAATTGTCTAGCAAACCGTTTATCAATTTCATCAAGAGGATAATACAATGGTTCCAGCACTATTTGATAAATATATTTCGGCAGTGATGGAGAAGTCATCGGATAAGCTGGCATCCCTTTTCTCTGTTAATGGACGTTTGTCGTTGCCTTTCCGTCGCAATAGAGAGGTGATTGTTGGCCGTGAAAATATTCGCTTACACTATGCTAATGGCTTTGGCGTTGCGCCCTTACGCTTTACCTCTATAGAGGATGAACGATTCCACTATACGAATAATCCCGATGTCGTCATTGTTGAATATAAACTACATGGGAATACTCTGCCAGATGGGAAACAGTTCTCTTTGTTATATGTTAATGTGATTGAAATAAATGATGGCAAGATAACTGAATTAATAGATTATGAGGATGTTTTGAACAGAGAATATATCTTTCAGGATTAGCAGGATGATTCTTATGTTATTAATAGGGGCGAAGGTTATGATAACTTTTCATTCCTTGAAGGGTTATGGTAAAATGGTAAGCTTAACTTATTGTATACGGCATCAGGAGAATGTATGGAAATGAATAAAAAAGTGGCTAGTGGTTCCGAGCGCGAAATATCATTGAATCGTCAATTTGAAGATGCTTTAGGGAATTTGCAATGCGTACTTGTTGCACGTCGATCGTTGATTAATCCTGATGGTATTAACTGGCCGCAATACGATACGTTGTATATTTTACGTCAGTTCCAGCCGATGACTCCAAGCGCAATTGGTGAAAAGCTCGGATTTGCGCGTAGTAAAATGTCCAAGATCCTGCGGATGTTGAAAGATAAGCACTTTGTTGAGCAGGAGTCGGCAGAAAGCGACAAGCGAGAAATGCTGACGAGGATTACGGAAAAGGGTATTGAATTCCTGAATTCTGCAGAGTCCAGCAGGCGCATAATGGCTGAGCAGGTGGCATCCTGTATGTCGCAGGGAGAGATTGCTATTTTCGCTGAGCTTTGTACAAGGGCTGCCAATATATTACACGAGAATATTAAAGGTAAACTCGAAGATACCAGTGAAAATTAATAAAGTTTATGGTGATGAAGCGTTAAACGGAGCGCTGGCGTGGTATTCTCTTTGCCGAATATGGAATCGAATATATGGCATTGGAATTTTGCTAAAATGTTGCTATGCGACGATGGTGAAAGTGGACCCGATACTCCGATACTAAGGAAAGATTTTTACCGCAGATGGTAAAAAAATGCTGATTCGTATCGTTAATATTTTGTTTGCTAAAACCTTGTCTCATTGCAACGTGCGTTGATGTGCCCGAAACAGGCTTGAGCGGATAGTTTTCTGTCAATATAAAATCAAAGCTGTCTGGCATACTGGCGATAATGGGAGCAGGCCATTGCTCGGATCATGGCCGCAGTTTTTATTTTTCACATAATAGCCTTCAATCGTATCCTCTCGTTTAGCGTATTCTCGCACTACGTCTGGTGAGCACAGGAGTTTTGGCGAATACCTGTAGCAGATATTTCTTTACTTTCAATATATCGATGAATAAATGTGAAAGTAGCAGGTATGCAACTGGTGCATTTTGTTCTCTTCCTTCATTGCCCCCGCAAAACAGACAGCCGAGTAAATGATTGCCCCTGCTGATAATGATCGATTCAGCTCTTGCGTACAGAGAAATGATCCCGCTACCGGGTGCATCTGAGGTGCTCAAGCACGGAACGGCCACTCGATGCAGATCTGCCGTCAGGATTAACCAGAAGATAACGTTCGTGCTATGTGAAAATCTTCGCAGGCTTCAGGCTGACAATTGGCGTGTTGTTAAGGGAGAAGTGGGACATGCTATGCGCAACAAAGATAGTGCCCGCATTTCCCGGCACGGAGGAGAAAAAACCAGAAATGCACCGAGATGCGTTCCCATGCTAGCCTGTTGAATCAATATCTGAAAAAGATTCGCAAGGATAGCTGAAAACAGGAATTTGGCTCCTCTGACTGGACTCGAACCAGTGACATACGGATTAACAGTCCGCCGTTCTACCGACTGAACTACAGAGGAATCGTTGTGGAGTCGTATCTTAGCGGCGAAAAAACTTTTGTCAAACATCAATTCGCCTTCCGCCGCGCAACTGGCGCATCCATCAACAAATTGTTGTTATTAGCGACAATCTATCGGGAAAAATGCTTTGCAGGATTAGCTTTTCTCTATCATCATTTGAAATGTAGTTTCAACTTTTCTCACTAAGGTCTCCCTTGAACGTCACCTCCGCATTACGCCAGTCCGTCGAACGCACGTCCTGGTTTAAAAAACGCAAGACCTATCGCGTCCTCTACTGGCGTGAAATCAGTCCTCTTGCGGTCCCGATTTTGCTGGAAAACGCTTGCGTGTTGCTGATGGGCGTGCTGAGTACTTTTTTGGTCAGCTGGCTCGGTAAAGAAGCGATGGCGGGCGTTGGCCTGGCCGATAGCTTCAACATGGTGATCATGTCCTTTTTTGCCGCCATCGATCTCGGTACGACCGTGGTGGTAGCCTTCAGTCTGGGCAAGCGTGACCGGCGGCGGGCAAGGGCGGCAGCGCGACAGTCGCTGGCGATAATGACCCTGTTCTCGATTATTCTCGCTGCGGTTATCCATGCTTTTGGCGCGGAAATTATTAATTTTGTCGCCGGAGATGCGACAGAAGAAGTGAAAGGCCTGGCGCTGACCTATCTTGAGCTAACGGTATTGAGCTATCCGGCAGCGGCAATCGCCCTGATCGGCAGCGGTGCGCTGCGCGGAGCCGGAACCACTAAAATTCCGCTGTTGATCAACGGCGGGATGAATATTCTGAATATCATTATCAGCAGCATCCTGATTTACGGCATTTTTTCGTGGCCCGGCATGGGGTTTGTCGGCGCGGGTCTGGGATTAACCATCGCCCGCTATATTGGCGCGGTGGCTACTATCTGGGTATTAATGATCGGCTTTAACCCGGCGCTGCGCATTTCGCTGAAGAGCTACTTTAAGCCGTTCAACTTCGCCATTATCTGGGAAGTGATGGGCATTGGTATTCCCGCCAGCATTGAATCGGTTTTGTTCAACGGCGGCAAGCTGCTGACTCAGATGTTCGTTGCCGGGATGGGGACTAACGTGATTGCTGGCAACTTTATCGCCTTCTCCGTGGCTGCGCTGATTAACCTGCCCGGGAACGCCCTGGGTTCCGCATCGACAATTATTACCGGCAGGCGTCTCGGAAAAGGTCAGATCGGCCAGGCTGAACGTCAGGCGTGGCACGTCTTCTGGCTATCGACGATCGTATTGACGCTGATCGCCTGGGGAACCGCACCGTTTGCTGGCCTGATCGCTTCGTTCTATACCAGCGAAGAGGATGTCAAGGTGGTGGTGAAAGAGCTGCTGTGGCTCAACGCCTTCTTTATGCCGATTTGGGCGATGGCCTGGACGCTGCCGTGCGCCTTTAAAGGCGCACGTGACGTGCGCTACACCATGTGGGTATCCATGCTCGGCATGTGGGGCTGTCGCGTCGTGGCGGGCTACACGCTGGGGATTGTGCTGGGTATGGGAGTGATTGGCGTCTGGTTGGGGATGGTGCTTGACTGGGCGGTGCGCGGCGTTTTGTTTTACTGCCGAATGGTCAGCGGGCGGTGGCTGTGGAAGTATCCACGTACCAAATTGCAGGTAGAGGAGAGTCAGGCGCAGGCTGAATAGGCGAGTGATAAGCGGATAAACGCTACTTTTTGCGCAAAGTGGAGGATTTTTCGGCAAACGGTTTGAAATGTGCAAACAGCCTTTGACAAGATCGGGCGTCATCGATAATATGCGCCTCGTTCAAACGATTCCTCTGTAGTTCAGTCGGTAGAACGGCGGACTGTTAATCCGTATGTCACTGGTTCGAGTCCAGTCAGAGGAGCCAAATTTAAGAAGCCCGCTTAAGGAAACTTAAGCGGGCTTTTTGCTTTCTCTTGCATAGTCACGATTGTGGCAACGCCGGGGCCTTGCCTTCGAACACGGTTTTAAAACCAGGATACCACAAGGGAAACGAGCCCGATCGCGACCGTCCAGAAAAATATAGTTGCTATTAAAATAAACAGGCGGATATTCCCTATGGTTAATTTCATAAAACTGTCTTCCATACTTTTACGAAAATAGTACATTGCTGATGGCGACCGATAAGCTTATCCATGATTGCATATTGGCGACATGTGCAATTTTATCTGTTGTGGTTGAGTAACAAGATATTTGTTGTAAGTAACCTGACGCTATTAAATGATGATTCGATAGCAGAGTAGCGGCCATAGATAACTCTTTGATTATTTTGATCTCTCTTGAGCGCTGCCTGTTCTGTATGGCAGTTTTGTTACACATAAATTTTTTAATTAATTTAAGGGGTTATGAGACGTAATTCAAGTGTTACCCAGTCTGCTATTGTGCGTTATATGACCATGCGGCAATTGATATAGATATGTTAATGGAATATTTACTTTTATAATCGGCGTGGCAGTTTTTAATTGCGGAAATTAGCACAATAATATTTTGAGACAAGCAGTGTGGCTACGGTCAGAGAAATGGTTAGCACTAAAGAAATAAATGTTTTAATTTATAGCGAAAGGGTAATGGTGATTATCCCCTGGTCCGAATGACTCTCTTTCTCTAACGCTCAGTCCGGCGGGTGGCCGCGTAAATATGTCACGCCATCCGGACTGAGTTTATTCTGCTCGTGTTATCTATGCGCTTAACGGAACGGCGGTTCGTTGAAGGTTCTCAGCTTGCGCGAATGCATATGGTCGCCTTCGGCGCGTAGTAGGTCAATCGCCCGAATACCAATCTGCAAATGTTCGGAAATCGCCCCTTCATAGAAGCGGTTAGCCTGTCCCGGCAGCTTGATCTCACCGTGCAGCGGCTTATCGGAGACGCACAGCAGGGTACCGTAGGGAACGCGGAAGCGATAACCCTGCGCGGCAATGGTCGCGCTTTCCATATCGATAGCCACCGCGCGGCTGAGGTTAAAGCGCAGCGCCGAGGCCGAGTAGCGCAGTTCCCAGTTACGATCGTCGGTGGTAACCACCGTTCCGGTACGCAGCCGCTGCTTAACCTCTTCGCCGGGCATTCCGCTAACCTGCTTGGTGGCGTCGTAAAGCGCGCGCTGAACTTCGGCGATGCTCGGAATAGGGATATCCGGCGGTAGCACCGCATCCAGCACATGGTCATCGCGCAGATAGGCGTGAGCCAGCACGTAGTCGCCAATCGTCTGGCTTTCGCGCAGGCCGCCGCAGTGGCCAATCATCAGCCAGACGTCCGGGCGCAGCACCGCCAGATGGTCGCAGATGTTTTTAGCGTTAGCCGGGCCTACGCCAATGTTAATCAGCGTGATCCCCTGACCCTCTTTGGTGATCAGGTGCCAGGCCGGCATCTGATGCTTTTTCCACGCCAGATCGGAAATTGCCTCTTCCGGGGCCTCTGTGTCCGCCGTTATCCAGATCCCGCCCGCGCAGGAGAGGGCGATATAGGGGCTATCGGGAGCGAGAATTTGGCTACAGCCCCAGCGCACGAACTCATCGACGTAGCGGGTATAGTTGGTAAATAGCATATACGGCTGGAAATGCTCAACCGGCGTGCCGGTGTAATGACGCAGGCGCGCCAGCGAGAAATCGACGCGGCGGGCGTCGAAGTGCGACAGGGGATAGTATTCCGTGGAATGGAACAGGCCATCGGCAGTCTCATCGCCAATTTGCGACAGCTCGGTGGTGGGAAAAAAACGCGTTAAGCCGGCGCTCATTGAACGGTCGAGCGTGAGCTCGGAGCCATCAATCACGTACGGATAGGGGATCTCATGCTGCGATAGCCCGACGGTAATGCAGGCATCGTAATCCTGATACAGCATGGTGAGCTGTTCCAGCAAATAGGCGCGAAACAGTTTAGGGTTGGTAATGGTGGTGGTATAGCAGCCGGTATGGGTAAAACGGCCCCAGGCCCGGGTTTTTAAGGCTTTATGCTCCGAGCCGTCCCACGATACCGACAGCTCCGGGTAAACGAACAGTCCTTCCGCACGGGCGCTATTATCGGGAAGCGTATTATGGTGAATATATTCGCCGATAGCTTTACGCAGCGCATTGACCGATTTTGCATAGAGCGCTTCGAGCTGCGTGAGCGCTTCTTCTGGGGTCAGCCTGGCGGCTTTCTGGTTCATGACCTACTCCTTATTTCTGCTCTGCTGACGTTGTGCTTAGTATGTCACAGACTGAAACAGGCGTCGGACAATTTACCCCGCTTAGCTAAGAAAGTACTGAGATTAGAACCCGTTGAAGCTGGATACTATCCATTAACCGGTGGAGGCATTGACGATAGCGGCCCAGCGATCGGCGCTAAAATGGGTGGCGTTGAGCACCTTTACGGTGAGGGTTTTATCGTTATTAATGCAGTAAAGCGCGTCCGCCAACGGCGTCAGCTTATCGCCTTCCTGTAGACGCCGGGCGCAGGGAGTCAGTTCCGCCACAATCGTTAACTGGCCGCTTTGCAGAACCGCCCAGGTATGTGTAGATGTTGTGGCCTCGCGTAGTTTTTTAATCCACCATTCCATTTGTTAATTCCTGACCGGTTACTCCCGGCGATAATTCCTGTTTGCATCTCATCTGACAATAAGAACAGGCAGTTGGTTTAGTCTATGTTTAAAAAGAGAATCGCAGGATCTGCTGCGCTCTGGGTAATAATCCCACCCGGTGGATAAAGAGATAATTCGGACAGAAATATGGCAATGATGCGTTTTACCCGGCTGCTGAATAAGTCGGGCTTAAGAATGGTCTCGATGGCGAAAAAAGCCATCATTGGTCTACTGGTGGTGGTGGTGGTCTTTTTTATTGGCCGCATTTACGAATCGCAGCGCGGCCCGGCGCTGCACCGCTGGCACACCTGGACGGCGAATGAAATGACCGCCAGCGAGATTGACCACGCCACTTTTGCTGACTACCAGACGCGGGAAGCGACGATTTTCCGCGATATGAAAAGCCACATTACCGATGCGCTGAGCGACGATGAAAAAACGGCGATTAACCGTTTTTACGCACAAAGCCTGGTCTATCCGGATAAGTTTCATCCGGACTGGAATCGCTCCTTTATTTTGCTGCCGCAGGGCAAACCGCGCGGCGCGGTGGTGCTGCTGCACGGCCTGACGGACTCTCCCTATAGCGTGCATTATCTGGCGCAGCGCTATCAGCAGCAGGGATTTGTCGCCGTCGCCCCGCGGCTGCCCGGGCACGGTACGGCTCCGGGCGCGCTCACCGCCGTGGACCGCGAGGCGTGGATAGCGACAACCCGTCTTGCGGTGCGCGAAGCGACGCGCCTGGCCGGGGATAACGTGCCGCTGCACGTGGTTGGCTACTCCAACGGCGGGGCGCTGGCGCTAAAATACGCTCTCGATAGTCTGGAGGATAAAGCGCTGCGCCGGCCGCAGCAGATAATCCTGCTGTCGCCGATGATTGGCGTCACCGCCTTTGCGCGTTTTGCCGGACTGGCCGGTTTACCCTCGGTATTTCCGGCTTTTGCCCGCGCGGCATGGCTGAATATCGTCCCGGAATTCAATCCCTATAAATACAATTCGTTCCCGGTTAAGGCCGCAAGGCAGTCATGGCTGTTGTCGCAGGCGCTGCAGCAGCAAATCGTGCAGGAGGCGCAAAATCATCGGCTTTCCGAACTGGCGCCGGTGTTAACGTTTCAGTCGGTGATGGACTCCACGGTGAGCACCCGGGCGGTGGTAGAGTCGCTGTATCGCTATCTGCCGGATAACGGAAGCGAGCTGGTGATTTTCGATATTAACCAGGCGGCGAATCTACGCGCGCTATTCCGTCCCTCGCTCTATTCGGCGGTGAATACGTTATTGCCGCCGGCGCCGCGGCCCTATGCCACCACGGTGATTACTAACGCTGCCCCTGACACCTACGAGACGGTGGCCCGCACCACGCTTGCCGGAACGCGAAGCGAAACCGTGACGCCGCTGCATCTTGCCTGGCCGCAGGATATGTATTCGCTGTCGCACGTGGCGGTGCCGTTCCCGCTGACCGATTCGCTCTATGGCCGGGAACCGGCGGAGAAAAATCGCTACGGGATCAGCATCGGCACGATCTCTTTGCGTGGGGAAACCTCGACGCTGAGCGTCGGGCTGGATACGCTGATGCGCGTGACCTCCAACCCGTTTTTCCCCTGGATGATGGTGAGAATTGACCATCATATTGCCTGCAGCGAGCAGGCTGATGTCGCTGCCTGCCTCCGTCCGGAGCCGGTGGCATCAGAATAGCGTCAGGTGCATCACGGTGCGGATGGCGATCCCGGCGATAGCGCCGGCGGCGGCGAAGCGGAACAGGCGCACGAAGCGCGAGCTGACGCCCAGAAAGATACCGATACCCGGGAGGTCAAACGTCTGTACTAACAGACCTGCCGAGGCGTTGATCTGGCTGATGGTCACTTTTCCCTGCTGCACGAGTTCAGAGATCACGCCGAAATAGGCCGTCCCACCAGCCACGCATTTGACCAGCGCCGGGAGCACGAAGTTAACCGGGATGTTCAGCCACAGCAGCAGCGGCAGGAGCAGACGCTGGAGCATCTCAATCAGGCCCGCCGCCTGCATAAACCCGACGATAGCCAGCGACAGGATCAGCATGGGCACCGCGCCGAGCGCCAGGCGAATCGCGTCAGAGCCGGCGCTGTTAATCACGGCGATAATCCCCTGGCTGTTCTGTTCCGCCTCGGGCAGCGCTTCGGCCCGCGCGTTTTCAACCATCGATAGCCTGCGGCCGGTGATATGCCAGGTCACCGCGGCGGCGCACAGTCCGCCGACAATGGAGATAACGATAGAGGCCAGCCAGTGCAGGCCAAAGGGCGTTAATGGATAGAATACGTTGCCTTGCCCCATGGCAAACAGCATTGCCAGCGTAGCGGCCATTTGCCGGTCCGAGGCGCCGCGTTTATCCATAATGGCGAGGGTCGCCAGCGGGGCGGCAAAGCTGACAAAATTCATCTGAATCAACGCAAATGCGCTCATTCCGGTTAAGCCGAACGGCTTAAGCAGCGGCGCGAGCCAGCGCACGATGACATCCAGCACCCCGCGTACTTCCAGATATTTCATTACGATGAGCATGACAACCATGATTGGCAGCAGCGTATAAAGGGCCACATCGACGGAGGTTTTTCCCGCCGACATAATAATGCTGATGAAATCCATCTATTTCTCAATCACTGCGGACAGAAAGGATAATTAGCGTCATCATAATCCCACCAGCAAGGAAATGAAATCACCGCAGCGGCTCTCTCTGTCCTGAAATGGGGCCGCAACTGGACTTGCCATTATCGCCAGCCAGCGCACAAAATTTCTTGGCCGATATTTGCAAAGCCTGTTTTTTGTTCTCAAACTGAATTAACACCGGGCGGTTTTCTTTAAGGATAAAACTATGCAACGTTGTCTACGGGTAGCGTGGGGAATTGTGTTTATTTTCGCCTTTTCGGTACAGGCTGAAACGAAGATATATGGCGAGCAGCGCATCAGCGGCTGGTGGAGCTGGTTAAAAGACGATGTCTCGCAGACCTGGAATGAGCCGCAAAACTACGATCTGTATCTTCCGTTTCTCAGCTGGCATAACCGCTTTATGTACGATAAAGAGAAAACGGATAATTATAATGAAATGCCGTGGGGCGGGGGTTTTGGCGTTTCCAGATATAACGCAGAGGGCAACTGGAGTTCTCTCTACGCCATGATGTTCAAGGATTCGCATAACGAGTGGCAGCCGATAATCGGCTACGGCTGGGAGAAGGGGTGGTATCTTGATAGTCGCCGCGATTTTCGTCTGGGACTTGGCGTTACCGCCGGGATCACCGCCCGCGATGACTTTGCCAACTACGTACCCCTGCCGATTATTTTGCCGCTTTTTTCCGCCAGCTATCGCCGTCTGAGCGTGCAGTTCACCTATATTCCCGGCACCTATAATAACGGCAACGTGCTGTTTGCCTGGCTGCGCTACGGTTTTTAAATGCGCTGGCGGTCATGGCCTGAATCGGCGAACGTCAAATGGTAATCACTTTTTTCACCACCGAATTTGACAGCGCCAGCATTGAAATCAGTACCGAAGTGATAAACGTGAGAACAATCAGCATTAATTTGGTGCCCAGTGAGTTAATTGGGATAAAGGCGGTGAGCAGGTGAAAAATGGAGTAGTGGAGAATATAGACGCCGGTCATCGTTTTGCTGATGGTGGCGAGAACGGCCTCTTTAAACTCGCTGTTTTTACGAAACCGAACGCCGTTGGCCGCAATCACCAGCGCGACGACCAGAATATAAATTTGTGAACCGGTAAGAATGAAGGCATTTCTGTCGGCCTTAAACAGGGCGAAAAAGAAATGGCGCTCGTAAAACCAGGTGAAAAGATAAATAAACGGGATGGCGATCATCGCCCCTTTAACCACTTTTTCGCGCCTGAGCCAGCCGGCGACGAGCGGATCGCTGAACAGCTGACCGGTCAGATAAAACAGCAGCCATGTCCATAGCCGATACTGCGGCGCCAGGCTCAGCGCATGGATATCAGGGTACAGCGCGGACAAAAGATCGTACCCATACGAGAGCAGCAGCAGCGAGAAAACTGCAGCAAAAAACAGTTTACGCCGCTGGCTGAGCCACTCGATGACCGGGTGAAAGGTGTAAATCACGATAAACGCAAAGACAAACCACGGCTGGATAAGATAGCCGCGCTGATAAGGCTCCCACAGATAGTACACCGTCATCCAGAACAGAAAGACGATAACCACGCTTTTGATTTTGCCCATTTGCCACTGCGAATCGTGGCGGGACTGCGAGTCGAGATAACCAGCCACCACAAAAAACAGCGGCGTGGCGATAGTCGAAATAAACGTCAAAAACCCGAGGATCCAGTGATAGTCGTAATCATAGCTATCCCAGGTGTTGTAGATGGTGAAGAAGGTCACCGCCGTCATGCATCCCAGCGTTTTGATAATATTTAACCCGGTACTATTCATGGTTGTCGCTTCATGTCCTTATTGTGGAAACAGGCGTAAATTACCGGCAGAACCAGCAGCGTCAGAATAGTAGCAAAACCCAGACCAAACATGATAACAACCGCCATGCTCTGGAAGAAAACGTCCAGTAGTAAAGGCGCCAGGCCAAGCACGGTGGTAAACGCCGTCAGCAGGATAGGGCGCAAACGCGACGTGGCGGCATAAATAATCGCCTCCTGCTGCTCTTTTTCCTGCTTCTGCTGTTCAATCTCCTCAACCAGCACGATGCCGTTACGGATCAGCATTCCACTCAGGCTGAGCAGACCTATCAGCGCCATAAAACCAAAGGGGATGCCGGTGATTAAAAAGCCCGGCGTTACGCCAATCAGCGCCAGCGGTACGGTCAACCAGATGGCAATCGCATTTTTCAGCGAACTGAACATTAGTACGGTGATGATAAACATCACCAGGTAACCCAGCGGCAGGGTTGTGAACAGTCCCTGCTGCGCCTCGCTGGAGTTTTCCGCATCACCGCCCCACTCGATGCTGTAGCCGTGCGGCAGCACCAGCGCATCGATCTGCGGTTTCACGCGGGAGAGGATATCCCCGGAGGTCTGGTTGCTGAGCGGGTCGGGATCGGTCTGCACCGTCAGCACGCGGCTGCGGTCGCGGCGCAGGATCAGCGGATCTTCCCATTCAAGGTGAAAGCCGCTGACCACGTTACTGAGTGGAATATACTGCTGGCGGCTTTGGCTCCAGACCAGCACGTTATTTAAGTGATTCGCATCCTGGCGCTCGGCGGCGGGAGGGCGGACTATCACCGGCAGCAGGTCGGCACCCTCACGGTACAGTCCCGCGCGGCTGCCGGAGAAGTTCATCTCCAGCGCGTTATCGATATCCTGTTTATCGACGCCCAGTTCGCGCCCAAGGGCGGTGGAGTACTGGGGACGGATAACTTTACTGCGGTTTTGCCAGTCGTTGCGAACACCATCGGTGGCCGGGTCTGCGGAGAGGATATCGCCAACCTGGCTGGCGATCAGGCGCAGTCTGTCTGGGTCGGGACCTTTGATCCGCACCTCGATGGCGCTGTCGCCGGAAGGGCCGAACATCACGCGTTTTGTGCTGGCGTTCACCTGCGGATAGTTACGCGCAATATAGCGATCTACATGCTGCGTCAGGGCGGCAATGCTGCGCTGGTCGTCCATTCGCACCATGATCTGCGCATAGTTGCTGTACTGCCGTTGCCCGCTGTAGGTCAGGATAAACCGCATACTGCCCTGGCCGACGGTAGCCACGGTGGTGACGACTCCGGGCTGGCCGTTAATGGCAGTCTCAATATCGCTGGTCATCTTTTCAGTGGTCGCAATATCGGTACCGTAGGGAAGCCAGAGATCGACAAAGAAAATGGGCGTGTTTGAAGAGGGGAAAAAGTTTTGTCGCACCGCACCAAACCCCCAGATAGCGGCGGCCAGCAGCGCCGCCATGACGGTCAGGGTGACGGTTTTGCGCAGCAGAAGGGCCTGCAGAGTCAGCTGATACAGGCGGTAAAAGCGTCCGCCGTACGGGTTAGCATCGGCCTGCGCCACCGGCTGAGATTGAGGCTTAAACAGCCACCACTTAATGAGCACCGGGGTAATGGTCAGCGCCGAGAACCAGCTCAGCATGAGCGAAATCAGCAGTACCTGGAACAGCGATTTACAATATTCCCCGGTCGAGTCCTGCGATAGCCCAATCGGCGCAAAGGCAAGAATCGCAATCACCGTGGCCCCCAGCAGCGGCAGGGCAGAACGGCGAATCACATAATTAATTGCCGTAAGTAGCGTCGATCCCTGCTGGCGGGCGATCAGCACGCCTTCGACGATAACGATAGCGTTATCGACCAGCATGCTCAGGGCGATAATCAATGCCCCCAGCGAAATACGCTGCAGCTCGATCCCCCACAGATACATAATCAGCAGCGTGCCGAGTACGTTGAGCGCCAGCGACAGGGCGATAATAATACCGCTGCGTACGCCCATAAAGATCAGTAGTACGCCAACGACAATCGCCAGCGCCATCAGAAAGTTGGTGATAAAACCGTTGACCGAATGGGCGACTTCCGCCGCCTGATCGTAGAACAGGTCAATGTTGATCCCGGCCGGTTTTTCCGCCGACATCTGCGCCAGTTTGTTTTGCAGCGCACGGCCAACATCAATCACGTTAACTCCGGGGATAAACGACACCCCCATGGTGACCGCCTGGCGACCGTTGGCGTGGTAAATGCTGGAGGGCGTTTCGCTCAGCCCGCGCGAGAGCGTGGCAATATCGCGCAGCCGCGTCGCCGTTCCCGAACCGTGCGGGCTGATTAACAGATCGCCCAGCTCGTCGAGGTTGGCAAACTCGCCCGTGGGATGCAGGCGGATCGATTCGCTGCCGGATTTAATTTCTCCGGCGTTAGAGACGACGTTCAACCGGCTGAGGATCGCCGCCAGCTGGTTGAGCGTAATCCCGCGGGCGGCCATTTTCGCCAATGAGATATCAATGTTGATTTGCTGGGGGATCGCCCCGCCGATGGCGACTTTACCGACCCCGGGCACCAGCACCAGTTCACGGCGCAGCTGCTCGGCATAGCGAACCAGCTCAGGGTTGGTAAAGCTCTCGCCGGAGAGGGCGAAGAAGAAGCCAAAGACATCGCCAAAATCGTCATTCACGAACGGAGAAGCGACACCGGGCGGGAACTGGCGAGCGGCGTCGCCAACCCGGCGGCGCAGTTCATCCCAGATTTGCGGCAGCTCGCTGGAGTGGTAGTGCGAGGCGATGTTGACGGTAATTTGCGACAGGCCGTTAGAGGAAATGGAGCTGACGTTATCGAGATAGGGCAGCTGCTGCAGCGCGTTCTCCAGCGGCAGGGTGACTTCTTCTTCCACCTGCTGCGCTGAAGCGCCGGGATAATGGGTAACCACCACCGCGGTTTTGATGGTAAACGCCGGATCTTCCAGCCGGCCGATGTTCAGCAGAGCGAAGATCCCGCCGATGCCCAGCAGTAAAATAGTCAGCCAGACGCGGATTGGATTGTTAATAAACTGGCGGGAGATATCCATTACAAACCTCGTTCACGCGTCCAGATTCGAACCGGTTGTTGCGCATGTAATTCGCTGACGCCCGCCGCCACCACGCGTTCGCCGACGCTGAGCCCTTCGGTAATCACCACGCCCTGTGAGGTGATCTGACCCACGCCAACTTTGCGTTCTTCCAGATGGAGCCGATCGCCGCTGCCCTGAACCACCCACACGTGGGGTTCGTTGCGCGGGCGATTATCCGGATTAAACACCGCTTCGACAGGCACCACGACCGCATTTTTGCCGGCGCTGGCGGGCAGGTTCGCCAGATTAACCGTCACCGTTCCGCTCACGCCGCCGACCGAGGGAAAGTCGGCAGGTCGCGGCATGGTCAGTATGATTTGCCAGGTGAGCGTGCTGCTGTCGCTGCTGCCGGTATGTTCTTTGTATTCGGCGGTAAACTGGCGATCCGGCATGGCGTTAATTTTAACCACCGGACGATACTGCGCGTTGCGAATATCCAGCGCAGTAAAGAGGTTTTCCGGAACGCTAAACACCACGTCGAGCAGATCGGTTCGCGTCAGGGTGACAATCGGCTGTCCGGCGGCGACCACCTGATGGTTACGTACCGGAACGTTGGCGGCTACGCCGCTGAACGGTGCGGTTAGCGTCGTTTGCGACAGCTCTTCCCGGGCTATTTTTAGCGCGGCATTAGCGGAGTCGCGGTTGGCTCGCTGGATATCCATTTCCGCTTTTGAAATCGCCTGACGACCGGCCAGGGTCTGGAATCGATCGAATTGCCGCTGGGCGAGGGTGGCGGCGGTTTGCCGCTCATTCACCCGCTGCTGCGCTTCCCGGGCGTTAAGTCGGGCAAGTGTCTGCCCCTGAGTCACATTAGCTCCCTGGCGCACATCAAGAGATTCGATCTGGCCGCCGCGTTTGAAAGAGAGGTCAGTAGAGTCTCCGGACTCAATGCGGGCGGGGAATACGCGCTGCTGTGACTCGCCGATGGCCACCACCTCAGCGACCTTAACCATCCGCGGTAACGGCGTAATTTCTGGCGCTTTCCGATCGCAAGCCGTTGTTATTAAAATAACAAGCGGGATGAGAGAAAAATAACGGTTCACTGTATTCCCCTCGAAGTAAAAGGCTATCTTTTACATATTATTCACAATCGCTGTGTTTATTCAGCGAGGGCCGAAACAACCCAATAAGTAATTAACCCGGTAGCCGTACAGGCGATTATTGCCAGGGCAATAAACAGGCTCAGGCGAAACAGACTGTAACCGAACATTGTTCCTCCTTTAGCTCTAATGCTTAGCTAAGTAAATTCTTATCATAATAATTATTGTGGGGCGGCAGAAAGTGAACAAGCCACTGATAATGAGGATAGTCGCAGTAAAACAGAAATGTTAAAAAGAGCAAAAATTACGGTGATGGCGACGATTTTACCGGGTTGGCAGTTGAATTGTCTGGCTGTGCCTGACTCTGTGATATTTTTCAATATATTAATTGGCGGGTTAATCATGTTAACCGTGGTGTGCTACGTTTAATTATACCTACACGTCCAGCAAATTTTGTTCTTGAGATTTCCTCCTCAGTACCAGCGCCAGTGCCTGGGCTGTTTTCACCACCTTTTTTATAGGTAATAAAAGGATTGTCTCTATGTATAAAAATATCCTCGTGCCGGTTGATGTGTTTGAAATCGGTCTGGCGGACAAGGCCTTGTCCCACGCCCAATTCCTAGCACAAAGCTCCTCCGGAAAGATTCATCTTCTTCACGTGATTCCCGCTTTTTCTCCAGTGCTGACGCGCGGCTTTATTTCCGATGCACGGAAAATGGAAGATTATCTGATGAATACTTCTAAGGAAAAGCTGGTTGAACTGGTTAAAAAACTCACGCTGGCGGAAAACGATATGCAGATTCACATTCGCAGCGGCAACATTCGCGATGAAGTGACCAAACTGGCCGATGAGCTGAAGGCGGATGTGGTGATAATCGGCTCGCGTAACCCGAATATTCAGACGCATCTGCTGGGGTCGGAGGCGGCAGGGATCGTTCGCTATGCCCATGTTCCGGTTTTTGTGGTGCGCTAAGGACGGCCTGAGGCTGTCCTGATTTCCGATACAGGAGTGAGGAGATAACTATGAATACAGAAAAACCGGGCGGCCCGTTCTATCAGCTCTCCGTCGAAGAAACCCTGACCAGCACCAACAGTACCCCGGACGGCATCAGCGGTGCTGAAGCGGCAGCGCGCTTGCAGCAGTACGGCGAGAATGCTCTACCGCAAAAAGCAGGAAAGCCGGCATGGCTGCGCTTTCTGGCGCATTTTAACGATGTGCTGATCTATGTGCTGCTGGCGGCGGCGCTGCTGACGGCGGTCATGGGGCACTGGGTGGATACCCTGGTGATCCTGGGCGTGGCGGTGATTAACGCCCTGATCGGCCATATTCAGGAGAGCAACGCGGAAAAATCGCTTCAGAGCATTCGCAACATGCTTTCCAGCGAAGCGGTGGTCGTTCGTCAGGGCAACCATGAAACGATCCCGACAACCGCTCTGGTACCCGGCGATATCGTCGTGATCCGCGCCGGCGATCGCATCCCTGCTGACCTTCGGGTTATCGAAGCGCATAACCTGCGGGTGGAAGAGGCGATTCTGACCGGCGAATCGACGGTGGTGGAGAAAAGCACCGAGGCGCTTAGCGGCGAGCTGCCGCTTGGCGATCGTACCAATCTGCTGTTTTCCGGCACCACGGTGAGTTCGGGCGGCGGAAAAGGTCTGGTGGTGGCCACCGGCGGCGATACCGAGCTGGGTCATATCAACCAGATGATGTCGGATATCGAAAAACACCGAACGCCGCTGCTGGTGCAGATGGATAAGCTCGGTAAAGCCATTTTTATCATCATCCTGGTGATGATGGCCGCGCTGTTTGTCTTTAGCCTGCTGTTCCGCGATATGCCGGTTTCTGAGCTGATGCTGTCGTTGATTAGCCTCGCGGTGGCGTCGGTACCGGAAGGTTTACCGGCAATTATCTCCATTATTCTCTCGCTCGGCGTGCAGACCATGGCCCGTCAGAAGGCGATTATCCGCAAGCTGCCTACGGTGGAAACCCTCGGGGCCATGACGGTGATCTGCTCGGATAAAACCGGCACGCTAACCATGAACGAGATGACGGTGAAAGCCGTGATAACCGCCGATAGAATCTATCGGGTGGAGGGTGACAGCTACGAGCCGATAGGGAATATTCACCCGATCGATGAGCCTGCGCCGGTAACCGTTGCGTCGGGCACGCTGCTGGAACGTTATCTGCGCACTATCGATCTGTGTAATGACAGTCAGCTTATTAAAGATGAAAGCGGGCTGTGGAAAATTACCGGCGGCCCGACCGAAGGGGCGTTGAAAGTGCTGGCGGCGAAAGTCCCGCTCCCGGCGCTCAACACTGAGCTGCGCAGCAAAATCCCCTTCGATTCACAGTATAAATATATGTCGACGCTGTACCGCATCGGCGATGAAGAGATGATTTTGATTACCGGCGCGCCCGATGTCCTGTTCCGCCTGTGCCAGCATCAGCAAACCGACCATGGCCTGGAGCCGCTCGACCAGCCTTACTGGGAAGGCAAAATCGAAGAGTATGCGCGGGAAGGGCTGCGGATGGTGGCGGGGGGGGGGGAAACCCCCCCCCCCCGGGGAAAGGGGAGGACCCCACAAGGGTTTGAG
>NZ_JACVUU010000029.1:0-95905 GCF_016516145.1 Klebsiella sp. S69
CCCCCGGGGAAAGGGAGCAGAGTGGAATCATTTCCCGGAGGCGATGCTGCGCATCTGTCCGGGCTACCGGCCCGCAGCCGGGCTGTAAACCCGTAGCCCGGGCAAGGCGCGTTAAGCGCCGCCCCCGGGGAAAGGGAGCAGAGTGGAATCATTTCCCGGAGGCGATGCTGCGTATCTGTCCGGGCTACTTGACCCACAGATAGGCTGTAAACCCGTTGCCTCCTCAGCGATGCGCTACCGGGAAAACCTTACAAAAACAAGATTTTACTTCTTCTTTGACGGGTCGTTCTTCGGCCAGTCGTCATCGTCATCCCACTTATCATTGAAGTCGCGGTGCGGCGGCAGCTCTGGTTTATTGTTGAGAAATTTTTTATGATCAACGCGGGTAAGATCTTTAATCACGTTGATCATCACGCCCACCAAAAATACCAACACCAGGACCCACCAGTACTTCGATAGCCAATCCATGCGCTTACCTCTTCTCTATTGATGCCGTCAGGCGACCAGCTGCTCCATAATGCGTTGATACATCCGCGCCAGTAGCTGGAGATCGGCGGCATTCACACACTCGTTTATTTTATGAATGGTGGCATTCACTGGCCCCAGTTCAACCACCTGCGCGCCCATACGCGCGATAAAGCGCCCGTCGGACGTGCCGCCGTTAGTCAGCAGCTGCGGTTTTATTTCATTATAGTGCTCAATAGCGTTAACCACCGCATCAACCAGCTTACCGCGGCTGGTCAGGAACGGTTGCCCCGAGAGCCACCAGTCCACGCTGTAGCGCAGCGCGTATTTCTCCAGCAGCGCCACGACGCGCGCTTTAATCATTTCATCGGTCAGCTCGGTGCTAAAGCGGAAGTTGAACTGGACGAACATGTCGCCGGGAATGACGTTGTTGCTGCCGGTCCCGGACTGCACGTTAGCGATTTGCATACTGGTCGGCGGAAAGAATTCGTTGCCCTTATCCCATTCGATGTTCACCAGCTCCGCCAGCATCGGGGCGGCGCGGTGAACCGGGTTATCGGCGAGATGCGGATAGGCCACGTGCCCCTGCACGCCGTGAATGGTCAGGTTGCAGGTCAGCGAGCCGCGACGGCCGTTTTTGACGACATCGCCGACGACTTCGGTGCTGGACGGTTCGCCGACCAGGCAATAATCCAGGCGCTCATTGCGCGCCATCAGCGCTTCAACAACCTTTACGGTACCGTTTTTGGCGCTGGCCTCTTCATCTGAAGTGATCAGGAAGGCCAGACGACCTTTATGATTCGGATACTGAGCCACAAAGCGTTCTGCCGCGACCACCATCGCCGCGAGCGAGCCTTTCATATCTGCGGCGCCGCGGCCAAACAGCATGCCGTCGCGAATGGTGGGTTCAAAGGGGGGATTAATCCAGCGATCGGCGTCGCCTGACGGAACGACATCGGTATGGCCGGCAAACGCCAGCGTTTCCCCGCGCCCGCGCCAGGCCCAGAAGTTTTGGGTATCCCCGAAATCCATCGGTTCAACGGTAAAGCCAATCGCACGCAGACGTTCAATCATTAACGCCTGGCATCCCGCATCATCGGGGCTGAGGGAAGGGCGGCGAATAAGCTGCTGAGCCAGCTCAATGACCGGGCAAGACATAGACTACACCTCGTTAAACTGCTGATAACTTGATTCACTGAAACCCAGCAGCATAGGCTGACCGGGCGCGCAGAGCAATGGGCGTTTGATGATTGCCGGCATTTCCAGCATCAGTTTCGCCGCAGCGTCGGCGTTATTGATACCGGTGCGAACCGTTTCGTCCAGCTTGCGCCAGGTCGTACCGCGAGTATTGAGCAGCGCTTCCCAGCCGAGCTCGGCAATAAAGGTGTCTAATAAATTGCGATCCAGGCCATCAACACGATAATCATGAAAGCGATATTCTATCTGTTGGGCTTCCAGCCAGCGGCGGGCCTTTTTAATGGTGTCGCAGTTTTTTATCCCGTACATGGTGAGCATGATTAAACCTTTTCCGTTGAATTAAACGATTAGCTAAGAATCTTCCGAATATATAAACCCTGAATAAATAATACGTGAATTACATTAATAAATATCGTTTTTTCCCCGCCAGAGATATTTAACGTTACATTCTGGCTGTTTTTTGAGCGACTGGCCGTGACCAGTGCTGGTCATAAGGCGGCGCCAGGCGCTTCTGGCTGATGAACAAATGTTGCTAATTGTTGCTGTCGGTCACATTAAAATGCCCGGAATCGGGTCATAGTACTTACGAACGAAAGAAATCATTCCGCAGGGGGTAATTAGAGTTATCAGAACGATAGCGCAAACGCGCTTTTAACCATCAATGAATTTGCATAAAATCACCCATAATAATAAGAGAGGCTATTATGATTGAACATGAACTGGGGAACTGGAAAGACTTTATCGAAGGCATGCTTCGTAAATAGATTTCCGCAATAAAAGCATGGCGATTTCACAGGCAGAATAATAATGCAGTTGAAGCGACCACATCAAAAAGGCGACACATCCGGTCGCCTTTTCTGTTATTTGGCCCCGGCGACATATCGCCAGGGCGCATCCTGATTATTGCGGCCGTTCCTTGAGCGGGAAGCGACGACGCACCAGCACGAAAAACAGCGGTACGAAGAAGATTGCCAGCACCGTGGCTGAAATCATCCCGCCCATGACCCCGGTGCCAACGGCATGCTGACTGCCGGAACCCGCACCGGTACTGGTGGCCATCGGCAGCACGCCGAAGATAAACGCCAGCGAGGTCATCAGGATCGGCCGCAGACGCTGGCGACAGGCGGAGAGCGTGGCGGTAAGCAGGTCCTCGCCTTTCTGATTCAGCTCATTGGCAAATTCGACGATGAGAATGGCGTTCTTCGCCGACAGACCGATCACCGTCAGCAGTCCCACCTGGAAGTAGACATCGTTTTCCAGACCGCGCATCCAGGTCGCCAGCAGGGCGCCGATGACCCCCAGCGGCACCACCAGCATCACCGAGAACGGCACCGACCAGCTTTCGTACAGCGCCGCCAGGCACAGGAACACGACCAGCAGCGAAATGGCGTACAGCGCCGGAGCCTGCGCGCCGGAGAGGCGCTCCTGATACGACATCGCCGTCCATTCAAGGCCAAAGCCGTTTGGCAGCTGGCGGGCCAGCTCTTCCATAATTGTCATCGCGGTACCGGTACTGACGCCCGGCGCGGCTTCACCGACGATTTCTACCGCTGAATAGCCGTTGTAGCGCTCCAGACGCGGCGAACCGGTCTCCCAGCGGGAGGTGGCGAAAGCGGAGAAGGGCACCATCGTGCCGCTGCTGTTGCGTACGTACCACAGATTAATGTCGTCTGGCAGCATGCGATACGGCGCGGCCGCCTGAACATAGACCTTCTTCACGCGGCCGCGGTCCATAAAGTCGTTGACGTAGCTTGACCCCCACGCGGTCTGGAGGGTGTCGTTGATATCATCGATGGAGACGCCCAGCGCCTGGGCTTTGCGCTGATCGATATCCACCTGTAGCTGCGGGCTATCGTCAAGGCCGTTGTGGCGAACGCGGGTCAGCTGGTTATTTTTAGCGGCCAGTTCCAGTAAGGTATCGCGAGCGGCCATCAGCGCTTCGTGTCCATTGCCCGCATGGTCTTCCAGTTCCATATCGAAACCGGCGGAACTGCCCAGGCCGCTGATGGCCGGCGGGCTGCTGGCAAAGACGCGAGCTTCTTTTATTTTGTTAAACGCTTTGGTTGCGCGTTCGATGATAGCGAAAGAGGAACCGGTTGTAGGATCGCGTTGGTCCCAGTCCTTCAGGCGAACGAACATACGCGCTACGTTCTGTCCGTTGCCGCCGGGGCCGGAGCCGATGGTGGCGAACACCGATTCGACGTTTTGTTTTTCGTTTTTCAGGAAATAGTCTTCCGCCTGCTGGACCACCTTCAGGGTTTGCTGCTGGGTCGAACCGCTGGGCAATTGCACCGACGTGGTAAACATGCCGCGGTCTTCCAGCGGCAGGAATGACGTTGGCAGATGCAGGAACAGAAACACCATCCCCCCCAGCAGCAGGACGTAGATCATTATCCAGCGCAGCGAACGGTGAAGAATTTTGCCGACGGCGGTTTCATAGCGGCTGGCGTTGCGGTTAAACGTGCGGTTAAACCAGCCAAAGAAACCCCGTTGCCCGTGGGTTTCGCCTTTATGCACCGGTTTGAGCAGCGTGGCGCACAGCGCCGGGGTAAGGATCATCGCCACCAGAACCGACAGCACCATTGCCGAGACGATGGTGATCGAGAACTGACGATAAATCGCGCCGGTGGTGCCGCCGAAGAAGGCCATTGGCACGAATACTGCCGATAGGACCATGGCGATACCGACCAGCGCACCCTGAATTTGCCCCATCGATTTTCGCGTCGCTTCACGCGGCGAGAGGCCCTCCTCGCTCATGATACGCTCGACGTTTTCCACCACCACGATGGCGTCGTCCACCAGCAGGCCTATCGCCAGCACCACCGCAAACATGGTCAAGGTGTTGATGCTGTAGCCGCAGGCGTAGAGGACGGCGAAAGTCCCCATTAGCACCACCGGAACGGCGATGGTTGGGATCAATGTCGCGCGGAAGTTCTGTAAGAACAGATACATGACGAGGAACACCAGCGCGATGGCTTCGAGCAGCGTTTTCACCACGTCGGTAATCGACGCCTTAACGAATGAGGTGGTTTCGTAAGCGACTTTATATTCCAGACCATGCGGGAAGTATTGCGACAGCTCGTTCAGACGGCTGATGACGCGTTCGGCGGTCGCCATTTCGTTTGCGCCAGAGGCCAGCTTAACCCCTAGCCCGGAAGCCGCCTGGCGGTTGTAGCGGCTGAGGTAATCGTATTTCTCCGCTCCCATTTCCACGGTCGCGACGTCGCCAAGGGTAACTTCCGAGCCGTCCTGATTAACCCGAAGGGTGATATTGCGGAACTGTTCCGGGGTTTGTAACAGCGATTGCGAATTAATCGTTGCGTTGAGCGCCTGTTTATCTACCGAAGGCGTACCGCCCAGCTGGCCGACGGCAATCTGCGCGTTCTGTGAAGAGATGGCATCGGTGACGTCTTTTGCCGTCATCTGAAAACTGTTGAGTTTGGCCGGATCGAGCCAGATACGCATCGAATACTGGGAACCATAGGCGTCAATGTCGCCGACGCCGTTTACCCGGCTGAGCGGGTCCTGAATGTTACTGGCGACGTAGTCGGCGATATCCTGTTTATCCATGCTGCCATCGGTAGAGACGAACGCAATCGTCAGGATGTTGGTGTCCCCGGTTTTACGCACCGTCACGCCCTGGTTCTGGACGGCCTGCGGGAGTTTACGCATCGCCGACTGCAGCTGGTTCTGCACCTGCTGGACGGCTTCGTCCGGATCGGTACCGGCGGTAAAGCTTAGCGTCACGGTGGCTTGCCCGGTGCCGCTGCTCTGGGATGACATGTACATCAGATTGTCGAGGCCGGTCATATTCTGCTCGATAACCTGGGTAACGGTATTTTCCAGCGTTTGTGCCGAGGCCCCGGGATAGTTTGCTGCGATCCTGACGTTAGGAGGGGCAAGTTCGGGATATTGCTCAACGGGAAGCGACAAAATTGCGAGCGCACCGGTCAGGCATAACAGGATTGCCAGAACCCACGCAAAAATGGGGCGATCGATAAAAAAATTCGCCATCAGAATTAGGACCTCATTTTGCACATTTTTTTGTTATTGCAGAGCCTGTGACACTCTAGCGGCAAGGGCGCAGGCAATCGTGGAGAAAATAAGGAGATAGTGTAATTTATCGTGTGCCTTTTATGGCAGCGTAAAGAACCGTCCTTCTCCCTCTACCGACGTCATCCTTTCTGCCCGTCGCCGCAGACGCGGCCTATTATCACTTAGCTAAATAAAACGTAATTTCATTTAAGTCAAAAAAATTGATCCAACTCGGGTTATTACCAAAAAATCGGCGACCTGTGCAATTGCACATTGTTCCAGCCCCGCCTTGTCGGGTAATAGATAGTCATGCGAATTGAGGGGTTATTCACCAATAAGACTGAAGGATGTCATGAACCACTTTATTTTAAGCGATAGTCATAAGTGCATCGGATGCAAGGCTTGTGAAGTTGCCTGCGTCATGGCGCATAACGATGAGCAGCATGTATTGACCCCGCAGCGTTTTTTGCCGCGCATTACGGTTATCAAAAATGAGCAAAAGCGTAACGCAGTAACCTGTCACCACTGTGAAGGCGCGCCGTGCGCCCGCAGTTGTCCAAATGACGCCATCAGCCAGCTTAACGGCAGCGTCCAGGTGAATCAGGAAAAATGCATCGGCTGTAAATCCTGTATGGTTGCCTGCCCGTTTGGCGTGATGCAAATCGTCCTGACGCCGGTACAGGAGGGCAGAGTCAAAGCGACGGCGCATAAGTGCGATTTGTGTTACGGTCGCGAAGAGGGGCCCGCCTGCGTGCAAAACTGCCCGGCCGGGGCGCTGGAGCTGGCGACGGACAGCACGCTGATGAATCTGGCGAAACAGCGGCGTCAGCGCGCGGCGCGTCTGGGTCACCCCGGTGCCCCGATGGCATCTTGCTCCGCCGGGAAAGTCGCACAGATGGCCGCGACGCCGCCGCGTGGCGAGCCCGACAAGCTATCCGCCGCAGCGCGTAAGGCCAATTTTGCCGAAATTTATCTTCCGTTCAGCGCCGGACAGGCCAATCGCGAGGCGGAACGCTGCCTGAAATGCGGCGAACACAGCATTTGTGAATGGACCTGCCCGCTGCACAACCATATTCCGCAGTGGATTGAGCGGGTGAAAGAGGGGGATATCGCCGCCGCCGTTGAGCTTTCTCATCAGACCAACTGCCTGCCGGAAATAACCGGTCGCGTCTGCCCGCAGGACCGCCTGTGCGAAGGGGCCTGCACGCTGCGCGATGAGCACGGTTCGGTGACTATCGGCAACATTGAACGCTATATCTCCGACCAGGCGCTGGCCAACGGCTGGCGGCCGGATCTTTCGCAGGTCGTGAACAGCGGTAAGCGGGTGGCGATTATCGGCGCCGGTCCAGCCGGTCTCGCCTGCGCCGACCGGCTGGTGCGCAACGGCGTAAGCCCGGTGGTGTTTGACCGCCATCCGGAAATCGGCGGCCTGCTGACCTTTGGCATTCCGGCTTTCAAGCTGGATAAATCCCTGCTTGCCCGGCGGCGTGAAATCTTCACCCGGATGGGCGTGCGCTTTGAGCTGAACTGCGAAATAGGCAAGGATATTCCGCTGACGACGCTGCTTGATGAATATGATGCGGTATTTATTGGCGCAGGTACCTATCGCTCCATGAAAGCGGATCTGCCGAATGAAGACGCGCCCGGCGTTTACGATGCGCTGCCGTTTCTGATCGCGAATACTAAACAGGTTATGGGGCTGCTGGAGCTGCCGGAAGAGCCTTACGTCAATACCGAGGGGCTGAACGTCGTGGTACTCGGCGGCGGCGATACGGCGATGGACTGCGTGCGCACCGCGCTGCGCCACGGCGCAAAGCAGGTCACCTGCGCCTATCGTCGCGATGAAGCCAACATGCCCGGTTCGAAGAAAGAGGTGAAAAACGCGCGCGAAGAGGGGGCATTATTTGAATTTAACGTCCAGCCGGTCACCCTGGAGCTGAACGAAGAGGGGCACGTCAACGGCGTGCGCTTCCTGCGAACCCAGCTTGGCGCGCCGGATGCACAGGGACGCCGAAGCCCTTCGCCAATCCCCGGAAGCGAGTTCGTGATGCCCGCCGATGCGGTGATTATGGCCTTCGGTTTCCATCCGCACGGCATGCCGTGGCTGGAATCGGTGGGCGTGAAGCTCGACAGCCGCGGCCGAATTAAGGCCAATGTGGAAAGTCGCTATCGTTACCAGACCACTCATCGTAAGGTGTTTGCCGGCGGCGATGCGGTGCGCGGCGCCGATCTGGTGGTAACTGCAATGGCGGAAGGCCGCCACGCGGCGCAGGGGATCATGGACTTCCTCGAGGTTAAATCGATTCCGCTTCACTAACGACAAAGCGGGTTCCGCAGCGTAGTATGACATCGTTATTTCACGCTGTGGGGCCCGTATGTCACTCAATATCAACATTATCAAAGATAAAATCCTCTCCGAAAACTGGTTCGTTTTGCGCAACATGACCTATGAGCTGACGCGCAGCGACGGCAGCGTGGTTCGCCATAAACGCGAAGTCTACGATCGCGGCAACGGTGCGACCATCTTGCTGTATAACCGCCATAAGCAGACCGTCGTGCTGGTTCGCCAGTTCCGCATCGCGACCTGGGTAAACGGCAACGAAGACGGGATGTTGATCGAAACCTGCGCCGGGCTGCTGGACAGCGACGAGCCGGAGGCGTGCGTGCGTAAAGAAGCCATTGAAGAGACCGGCTTCGAAGTCGGCGAAGTGCGCAAACTGTTTGAACTGTTTATGTCGCCCGGCGGCGTCACCGAGCTTATCCATTTCTTTATTGCCGAATATAACGATACCCAGCGGGCCAACGACGGTGGCGGCGTTGATGATGAAGAGATCGAGGTGCTGGAGCTCTCTTATCATCGGGCGCTGGAGATGATGGCCAACGGGGAAATCCGCGACGGCAAAGCGGTGATCCTGCTGCAATATTTGCAAAACTCCGGGCTGATGAACGGGGATCTCTGATAAATCCGATTGAGTAAAACCTCGCCGCTGGCGAACATAGCCGCTGTTTATGGCGTGTTCATCGGGGTTGTGCCGCTCATGTGGTATCGGGTTATTTTGTTTCTGCTTTGCGGTTTGCTGCCGGCATCGCTGGTGCGGGCGGCGCCGGCGCAACAGCTCTTCAGCGACTGGCAGGTGACCTGCAACAATCAGAACTTCTGCGTAGCCCGCAACGTCGGGCTACACCACGGCCTGGTGATGACCCTTACCCGCAGCGCCGGAGCGGCAACCAGCGCCAGCCTGCGTATTGAGCTGGGAGGCGTGGGCAACCCGGTGGCGGCGCTGGCGCCGATAGCGCCCCGGCTTCAGCTCGATGGCAAACCCCTGGCCTTGAGCGATACACACTGGCAGATTGCCGACAAACTGCTGAAAACTGACGATAACGTCACCATTGACGCATTCCTGCAGCAAGTGCAAAACGCGCAGACCATCACGCTTGAAAAGGGTCTCCAGACTGTTTCTCTGCAGGGGCTCAAAGCCGCCCTGCTGTTTATTGATAGCCGGCAAAAGCGGGTGGGGAGCGAGACCGCATGGGTCGGCAAGGGGGAAGAGCCACCGCTCAGCGTACCGCCTGCGCCGGCGCTGCGATCGGTGGTGAAAATGGAGGGGGCGCAGTCGCCCCTGAGCCGCGATGAACTTAACGATCTGATGGATTATGGCAATGAGCGCATGAACAGCAGCGCCTGTTCGCTGGATCCGTTTCGCCGCGAGGTACGGGTGTCCGCGCTGACCGACGAGAAGGTCCTGCTGATGACCAGCTGCGAAGCGGGCGCCTATAATACCATTTGGCTGGCCTGGCTGGTTTCGCGCCAGCGGCCATATATTGCTCACCCGGTACGACTCACGCTGCCCTTCCAGCCACCCGGCGATGCGCCGCGTGACGTCGAGCTGGTGAACGCCAGCTACGACGATCGGCATCAGGAACTGGTGACCCTCGATAAAGGGCGCGCACCCGGCGATTGCGGTATCCAAACGCGCTGGCGCTATGACGGCCAGCGGTTTAGTCTGGTACGCTACGCGCAGCAGCCGCAGTGCGATAACTGGCAGGGGCCAGACGCCTGGCCCACGCTATGGGTTACCCGTTCTGTAGCTCATCCGCTACGCTGACGATATGCTCAACGGTAAAGCCGAAGTAAGGGAAGAGCTTATCGGCCGGCGCAGATTCGCCATAGCCGGTCATACCGACGATTTTTCCTTTTAGCCCCACGTATTTATACCAGTAGTCGGCGATGCCGGCTTCGACGGCGATGCGGGCGCTGACGTCCGAGGGCAGGACGGATTCCCGATACGCCTCATCCTGCGCATCAAAGACATCGGTCGATGGCAGGGAAACCACGCGCACGTTCACCCCTTTGGCCAGCAGCTTCTCCGCCGCCAGCACGGTTATCTCGACTTCCGAACCGGTGGCTATCAGGATCAGGTCCGGCTTGCCGCCTGCGTCCTTCAGCACGTAGCCGCCGCGGGCGATATTCTGTACCTGCTCCGGCGTGCGCGCCATTTGCGCCAGATTTTGCCTGGAGAGGATCAGCGCCGTCGGTCCGCTATGGCGCTCTACCGCCAGCTTCCACGCCACCGCGGCTTCTACCTGATCGCACGGTCGCCAGGTGCTGAAATTTGGCGTCAGGCGCAGGCTGGCCAGCTGTTCGACCGCCTGGTGCGTCGGGCCATCTTCGCCGAGACCGATGGAGTCGTGGGTATAGACCATGATTTGCCGCGCTTTCATCAACGCCGCCATACGCGCCGCGTTGCGGGCATATTCGACGAACATCAGGAAGGTGGCGGTATAGGGCACAAACCCGCCGTGATGCGCGATGCCGTTGGCGATGGCCGTCATCCCGAATTCACGAACGCCGTAGTGGATATAGTTACCCGCTGGATCCTCTTTCAGCGAAGTTGACCCTTTCCAGATGGTCAGGTTGCTGGGCGCGAGGTCGGCGGAGCCGCCCAGCAGTTCCGGCAGGTGCGGGCCGTAGGCATCGAGGGCATTTTGCGAAGCCTTACGGGTGGCGATTTTCGCCGGGTTAGCCTGCAGATCGGCGATATACTTCTGCGTCGTTTCATCCCACGACTCAGGCAGTCCGCCGCTCATGCGCCGCGTAAACTCCGCCGCCAGCTGCGGATGGGCCTGCTGATACGCAGCAAACTTCTCCTGCCAGCTTTTCTGCGCCTTTTGCCCTTTTCCACGCGCATCCCAGGCCCGGTAAATCTCTTTCGGGATCTCAAACGCCGGGTGATGCCAGCCGAGTTTCTGACGCGCCAGCGCCACTTCCTGTTCCCCCAGCGCGGCGCCGTGGGCCTCTTCTTTCCCGGCTTTATTCGGCGAACCGAAGCCTATCACCGTACGGCAGATAATCAGCGAGGGTTTGTCCTTCACGCTCTGGGCTTCCAGAATCGCTTTCTTCACGGCTTCGGGGTCGTGGCCGTCAATTTCATGCACCACATGCCAGTGATAGGCCTCAAAGCGTTTTGCCGTGTCATCGGTAAACCAGCCTTTGGTTTCACCATCAATGGAAATGCCGTTGTGGTCGTAGAAGCCGATCAGCTTGCCCAGTCCTAACGTCCCCGCCAGGGAACACACTTCATGAGAAATCCCCTCCATCAGGCAGCCATCGCCCATAAACACGTAGGTGAAGTGATCGACAATTTCGTGTTCCGGCTGGTTAAACTGCGCCGCCAGCGTGCGCTCGGCGATAGCCAGACCCACGGCATTTGCCAGTCCTTGCCCCAGCGGACCGGTGGTGGTTTCCACTCCCGGCGTATAGCCAATCTCCGGGTGACCCGGGGTTTTTGAATGCAGCTGACGGAAGTTTTTTATCTCTTCGATGGGCAGGTCGTAGCCCGTCAGATGCAGCAGGCTGTAGAGCAGCATTGATGCGTGACCGTTGGAGAGAATAAAGCGGTCGCGGTCGTACCATTTTGGGTCTTCAGGATTGTGCTTAAGGAAATCGTTCCACAGCACCTCGGCGATATCGGCCATACCCATTGGCGCGCCAGGGTGGCCGGAGTTGGCTTTCTGTACTGCATCCATACTCAGGGCGCGGATGGCGTTGGCTAGTTCTCTACGGGACATAATGTGCTCCTGAAACAATGAGTTGCATGAGTTTTTATTGGTTTAGGATAGAGAGGGTGATGAGTTGCATAACTAAAAAGCATAGCAGACGGGGCTATCATTGCCTCCGAATCTAAGTTACATAAACATTATAAATCGATAACAAACATAACTTTGTTATGGCGAGAGTATGGCGGTGTTCAAAGTTTACGAAGCCGTCAGGCGAGATACTAGGTAGCCCTTTAGGGTGAACACCAGGTACGCCATTACGTTTCACCCCCTACGATCGATACGTGAAAGGAACGATAAAATGGATGAGCAGTTAAAACAAAGCGCCCTTGATTTCCACGAATTCCCGGTCCCCGGAAAAATCCAGGTCTCCCCGACAAAACCGCTTGCTACCCAACGCGATCTGGCTCTGGCCTACTCGCCGGGTGTCGCCGCCCCCTGTCTGGAAATCGAGAAGGATCCGCTGGCAGCCTATAAATATACCGCCCGCGGCAACCTTGTGGCGGTGGTGTCCAACGGCACGGCGGTGCTGGGACTGGGCAATATCGGCGCGCTGGCCGGTAAGCCGGTAATGGAAGGTAAAGGCGTTCTGTTTAAAAAATTCGCCGGTATCGATGTATTCGATATTGAAGTCGATGAGCTTGACCCGGACAAATTTATCAACGTCGTTGCAGCGCTGGAGCCGACCTTCGGCGGTATCAACCTCGAAGATATCAAAGCGCCGGAGTGCTTCTACATTGAGCAGAAGCTGCGCGAGCGCATGAATATTCCGGTCTTCCATGACGATCAGCACGGGACGGCGATTATCAGTACCGCGGCGATTCTGAACGGTCTGCGGGTGGTGGAGAAAAATATCTCCGACGTGCGGATGGTCGTATCAGGCGCGGGCGCGGCGGCGATTGCCTGTATGAACCTGCTGGTAGCGCTGGGAATGCAGAAACACAACATTGTGGTCTGCGACTCGAAAGGGGTTATCTATAAGGGCCGTGAGCCGAATATGGCGGAGACGAAAGCGGCCTATGCGGTAGAAGACAGCGGCAAACGTACGCTGGATGATGTGATTGACGGGGCGGATATTTTCCTCGGCTGCTCGGGCCCGAAAGTGCTGACCCAGGAAATGGTTAAAAAGATGGCCCGCGCGCCGATGATTCTGGCGCTGGCTAACCCTGAGCCGGAAATTCTGCCGCCGCTGGCGAAAGAGGTGCGCTCCGACGCCATTATCTGCACCGGCCGCTCCGACTATCCGAACCAGGTGAACAACGTGCTGTGCTTCCCGTTCATCTTCCGCGGCGCGCTGGACGTCGGCGCAACGGCGATTAACGAAGAGATGAAGCTGGCGGCGGTGCATGCGATTGCCGAACTGGCTCACGCAGAACAGAGCGAAGTGGTGGCCTCCGCCTACGGCGATCAGGACCTGAGCTTCGGCGCGGAATATATCATTCCGAAGCCGTTCGACCCGCGGCTGATCGTCAAGATTGCTCCGGCGGTGGCGAAAGCGGCGATGGACTCCGGCGTCGCAACGCGCCCAATCGCCGATTTTGATGCCTACATCGAGAAGCTCAGCGAGTTTGTCTACAAAACGAATCTGTTCATGAAGCCGATTTTCTCGCAGGCGCGCAAAGAGCCGAAGCGGGTGGTGCTGGCGGAAGGCGAAGATACCCGCGTGCTGCACGCGACTCAGGAACTGGTCTCCCTGGGGCTGGCGAAACCGATCCTTATCGGCCGGCCCGGCGTCATTGAGATGCGTATTCAGAAGCTGGGGCTGCAGATCAAAGCCGGCGTTGATTTTGAGATCGTGAATAACGAATCCGATCCGCGCTTTAAAGAGTACTGGAACGAGTATTACAACCTGATGAAGCGCCGCGGGATCACCCAGGAGCAGGCGCAGCGGGCGGTGATCAGCAATACCACGGTCATCGGCGCGATCATGGTGCAGCGCGGCGAAGCCGATGCGTTGATCTGCGGCACCATTGGCGACTATCACGAGCACTACAGCGTAATACAGCCGCTGTTTGGCTACCGCGAAGGGGTTCATGCGGCAGGGGCGATGAATGCGCTGCTGCTGCCGAGCGGCAACACCTTTATCGCTGACACCTACGTTAACCACGATCCGTCGCCGGAGCAAATTGCCGAAATCACCCTGATGGCGGCAGAAACCGTTCGTCGATTCGGGATTGAGCCGCGGGTAGCGCTGCTTTCGCACTCGAACTTTGGTTCTTCGGACTGCCCGTCCGCCAGCAAAATGCGCCAGGCGCTGGAGCTGGTGAAGACGCAGGCGCCGGATTTGATGATCGATGGCGAAATGCACGGCGATGCCGCGCTGGTGGAAAGCATTCGCAATGAGCGGATGCCGGACAGCCCGCTGAAAGGTTCAGCCAATATCCTGGTGATGCCGAATATGGAAGCGGCCCGTATTAGTTACAACTTACTTCGCGTTTCCAGTTCGGAAGGCGTGACCGTGGGGCCTGTGCTAATGGGTGTCGCAAAGCCGGTACATATCCTGACGCCAATTGCGTCGGTACGGCGTATCGTGAATATGGTCGCGCTGGCGGTTGTTGAAGCGCAAACTCAGCCGCTGTAATTATCATTTAATTAATTCAGGCGCGGGAATTCTCCCGCGCTTTTTTATTTCTGTTTATAAGTGATCTATCTCACCTTTCAAATCAACTTGCCGAATTTTGTTATTTACTCCAGCGGAAACTTGTCACGATAAGCGCAAGTTTTAGCGGAGCGGTGAGTTATGGATAAAGAACGCATCATTCAGGAGTTTGTCCCCGGCAAGCAGGTGACGCTGGCGCACCTTATTGCGCACCCTGGGGCAGAACTGGCGAAAAAGATCGGCGTTCCCGAATCCGGCGCTATCGGCATTATGACCTTAACCCCTGGCGAAACCGCCATGATCGCCGGTGATTTAGCGATGAAAGCCGCCGATGTGCATATCGGTTTTCTCGACAGGTTTAGCGGCGCGCTGGTGATTTACGGCTCAGTGGGAGCGGTTGAAGAGGCGCTGATTCAGACGGTTAGCGGGCTTGGTCGATTATTAAATTACACCCTCTGCGAGTTAACTAAAAGCTAATTAGAGGCTGCGATGAAGCGTATTGCATTTGTCGGTACGGTGGGCGCGGGAAAAACAACGCTATTTAATGCGCTGCACGGGAATTATTCCCTCGCGAGAAAAACGCAGGCCGTGGAATTTAATGAAAAAGGCGATATCGACACCCCAGGAGAATATTTTAGTCATCCTCGCTGGTATCACGCATTAATTACCACGCTGCAGGATGTCGATACGCTGATTTATGTCCACGCGGCAAATGATACCGAAAGTCGTCTACCCGCCGGGTTACTGGATATTGGGGCGAATAAACGCCATATCGCCGCGATTAGCAAAACGGACATGCCGGACGCTAACGTCGCCGCGGTGCGGCAACTGCTGTACGAGATGGGGTTTCAGGAGCCAATTTTCGCGCTCAACGCTCACGACCCGCAAAGCGTAGAGCAGCTGGTGAATTACTTGAGTGAGTTCAGCCAAAAGGAGGAAGGGGCAGGTGAAGAAACTAATCACAGCTAACGATATTCGTGCGGCCCACGCGCGAGGTGAAGAGGATATATCGGTTGTGCTGCGCGCCAGCATCATCACCCCGGAAGCTCGTGAAGTCGCGGAGCTGCTGGGCGTCGCCATCAAAGAGTGCGATGAGTCCGCGCCAGAAGCGGCGGTACCGGTGGAGGAGGGCAAAACCGAAATCCAGCGCATTCGCGAAACCATTATTGCCCAGCTGCCGGAAGGGCAGTTTACCGAAAGCCTGGTCGCGCAGCTGATGGACAAGGTGATGAAAGAAAAACAGTCGCTGGCGCTGGGCGATATGCAGCCCAGCTTTAAGGCGGTCACCGGTAAAGGCGGCGTCAAAGTTATTGACGGCAGCAGCGTGAAATTTGGCCGCTTCGACGGCGCGGAGCCGCACTGCGTCGGCTTAACGGATTTAGTCACCGAGCAGGACGGTAGCAGTATGGCCGCCGGATTTATGCAGTGGGAAAACGCCTTTTTCCCATGGACGCTGAACTATGACGAAGTCGACATGGTGCTGGAGGGAGAACTCCACGTACGCCATGAAGGTGAAACCATGGTGGCCAAAGCCGGCGATGTGATGTTTATCCCGAAAGGCTCCAGCATTGAATTCGGCACGCCATCGACCGTGCGCTTCCTGTACGTCGCCTGGCCTGCGAACTGGCAATCGCTATGAAAGATTTTATTACCGAAGCCTGGCTCAGAGCGAACCATACGCTCAGCGAAGGGGCAGAAATTCATCTGCCCGCCGACGTTCGTCTGACGCCTTCGGCCCGGGAACTGCTGGAGAGCCGCCGTCTGCGCATTAAGTTTCTCGATGAGCAGGGAAGCCTGTTTGTCGATGACGACGCGCAGCAGCCGCAGCCGGTACACGGTTTAACCAGCAGCGACACACATCCGCAGGCCTGCTGCGAACTGTGCCGCCAGCCGGTCGAAAAAAAACCGGACACCCTGACCCATCTGACGGCGGACAAAATGGTCGCTAAAAGCGATCCGCGCCTGGGCTTTCGCGCCGCGCTCGACGCCACCATCGCCCTGGCGGTATGGCTGCAAATTGAACTGGCGGAGCCATGGCAGCCCTGGCTGGCGGATATCCGCTCGCGTCTGGGCAATATTATGCGCGCCGACGCTATGGATGAACCGCTGGCGGCACAGTCCATCGTCGGCCTGAACGAGGATGAACTGCATCGCCTTTCCCACCAGCCGCTGCGCTATCTCGGCCACGATCATCTGGTGCCTGAAGCCTCTCACGGCCGCGATGCCGCCTTGCTCAATCTGCTGCGCACCCGGGTTCGGGAGACGGAAACGATCGCCGCCCAGGTCTTTATTACCCGCAGCTTTGAGGTCTTACGTCCGGACATTCTGCAGGCGCTCAACCGCCTCTCCAGCACAGTCTACGTGATGATGATTTTATGCGTGGCAAACCATCCGCTAACCGTCAGCCAGATCCAACAACGCCTGGGAGGGGAGCAATGATTATTCAACGCGCGCGTCAACTGGCTTTGCGTTCGCCCGCCCGGGTGGTGTTTCCGGATGCCCTGGACATTCGCGTTCTTAAAGCGGCGCACTACCTGCAGCAGCAGGGGCTGGCAAAGCCGATTTTGATCGCCAGCCCTTTTGCTCTGCGCCAGTTCGCCCTCAGCCACCGGTTGCCGATGGACGGAATGCAGATTGTCGATCCGTACAGCAACCGGCAAATGCGCGCCGCCTTTGCCCGGCGCTGGCTGGATCGGGCCGGGGAAAAAACGCCGCCGGACGCGGAGGAAAAACTCAACGACCCGCTGATGTTCGCCGCCGCCATGGTCAGCGCCGGAAAGGCCGACGTGTGTATTGCCGGCAATCTCTCCTCGACGGCGAACGTACTGCGCGCCGGATTGCGCATTATTGGCCTTCAGCCTGGCTGCAAAACGCTGTCGTCGATCTTTCTGATGCTGCCGCAGTACGTCGGACCGGCGCTGGGATTTGCCGACTGCAGCGTGGTGCCGCAGCCGACGGCGGCGCAACTGGCGGATATCGCTATCGCCAGCGCTGAGACATGGCAGGCGATTACCGGCGAGGAGCCGCGGGTGGCGATGCTGTCGTTTTCCAGCAACGGCAGCGCCCGCCACCCCAACGTCGCCAACGTACAGCAGGCCACAGAGATCGTGCGTCAGCGCGCTCCGCAGCTGATGGTGGATGGCGAACTGCAGTTTGACGCCGCCTTCGTGCCGGAGGTCGCCGCGCAAAAAGCGCCCGACAGTCCGCTGCAGGGACGGGCCAATGTGATGGTTTTTCCATCGCTGGAGGCGGGCAACATCGGCTACAAAATCGCCCAGCGTCTGGGCGGCTATCGTGCGATCGGGCCGCTGATTCAGGGGCTGGCCGCACCGCTCCATGACCTCTCCCGAGGCTGTAGCGTGCAGGAAATTATCGAACTGGCGTTAGTGGCAGCCGTGCCGCGCCGGAGTGACGTAAGCAGCGATTGCCGCTTACCCATGCAGGTTGAATGAACGGTCCCGTTCTGGACCCCCTTACGCAAGAGGAAAACACAATGGAAGCATTAGGAATGATTGAAACCCGGGGCCTGGTTGCGCTGATTGAGGCCTCTGATGCGATGGTAAAAGCCGCGCGCGTGAAGCTGGTTGGCGTGAAGCAGATTGGCGGCGGACTGGTCACCGCGATGGTGCGCGGCGACGTGGCGGCGTGCAAGGCCGCTACCGATGCCGGCGCCGCTGCGGCGCAGCGTATCGGCGAGCTGGTCTCAGTGCACGTGATTCCGCGTCCGCACGGCGATCTGGAGGAGGTGTTCCCCATCAGTTTCAAAGGCGACAGCAACATCTGATGGTTAGCCGGATAAGGCGCGCCGGGGTTGTCCTTCGGCATTAACGCGCGCCATTGCCTGATGGCGCTGCGCTTATCCGGCCCATGACTCACCACGCAATCCAGGGAGGCGGGTATGAAACTGGCAGTCGTCACGGGACAAATTGTCTGCACCGTTCGCCATCAGGGGCTGGCGCACGACAAGCTGCTGATGGTGGAGATGATTGATGCTGCGGGCAAGCCCGACGGACAGTGCGCCGTCGCCATCGACAGCATCGGCGCAGGGCCCGGCGAATGGGTGCTGCTGGTCAGCGGCAGCTCGGCGCGACAGGCACACCGCAGCGACGCGTCTCCTGTGGATTTGTGCGTCATCGGTATCGTCGATGAAGCGGTGGCCGGCGGCCAGGTGATTTTCCATAAATAGGACTGAACATCATGAACCAACAGGATATTGAACAGGTGGTGAAAGCCGTACTGCTGAAAATGAAGGACAGCAGCCAGCCGGACAGCGCCGTTCATGAGATGGGCGTCTTTGCCTCCCTTGATGACGCCGTCGCGGCGGCAAAGGTGGCTCAGCAGGGGCTGAAAAGCGTGGCGATGCGCCAGCTGGCGATTCACGCCATTCGTGAGGCAGGCGAAAAACATGCCAGAGAATTAGCGGAGCTTGCCGTCAGCGAAACCGGCATGGGACGCGTTGAAGATAAATTTGCCAAAAACGTGGCCCAGGCGCGCGGCACGCCGGGCGTCGAATGTCTCTCCCCGCAGGTGCTGACCGGCGATAACGGCCTGACGCTGATTGAAAACGCGCCGTGGGGCGTGGTGGCCTCGGTCACCCCCTCCACCAACCCGGCGGCGACGGTGATTAATAACGCTATCAGCCTGATTGCCGCGGGCAACAGCGTGGTGTTCGCCCCGCATCCGGCGGCGAAAAGAGTCTCTCAACGGGCGATTATGCTGCTCAACCAGGCGGTAATTGCCGCGGGCGGTCCGGCCAATCTGCTGGTCACCGTGGCGAACCCGGATATCGAAACGGCCCAGCGGCTGTTTAAGTACCCCGGCATTGGTCTGCTGGTGGTCACCGGCGGCGAAGCGGTGGTGGAGTCCGCACGCAAGCATACCAATAAACGTCTGATTGCCGCCGGGGCCGGTAACCCGCCGGTAGTGGTCGACGAAACGGCCGATCTGGCGCGCGCCGCGCAGTCCATCGTCAAAGGCGCCTCGTTTGATAACAACATTATCTGCGCTGACGAAAAGGTGCTGATTGTCGTCGATAGCGTCGCCGACGAGCTGATGCGCCTGATGGAAGGCCAGCAGGCGGTGAAGCTCAGCGCGGCCCAGGCCGAGCAGCTTCAGCCGGTGCTGCTGAAGAATATCGATGAGCGCGGCAAAGGTACGGTCAGCCGTGACTGGGTGGGACGTGACGCGAGCAAGATTGCCGCCGCTATTGGCTTGAGCGTTCCGCCGCAGACGCGCCTGCTGTTTGTTGAAACGCCGGCCAGCCATCCGTTTGCCGTGACTGAACTGATGATGCCGGTACTCCCTGTCGTACGGGTGGCCAGCGTCAATGACGCTATCGCGCTGGCGGTACAGCTGGAAGGCGGCTGCCACCATACGGCGGCGATGCACTCGCGCAATATCGACAACATGAATCAGATGGCCAACGCCATTGATACCAGCATTTTCGTCAAAAACGGGCCGTGCATTGCCGGGCTCGGGCTGGGCGGAGAGGGCTGGACCACCATGACCATCACTACGCCGACCGGGGAGGGGGTAACCAGCGCACGTACCTTTGTCCGTCTGCGTCGCTGCGTGCTGGTGGATGCGTTCCGCATCGTATAAGGAGTGAAAGAGATGGCGCACGACGAACAACGTTGGCTCACTCCCAGGCTACAAAAAGCCGCGGCCCTGTGTAACCAGACGCCTGCGAACAGCGGTTCGCCGCTGTGGCTGGGCGTGGATTTAGGCACCTGCGATGTCGTGTCGATGGTGGTCGATGGCGATGGCCAGCCGGTTGCAGTGTGCCTGGACTGGGCTGACGTCGTGCGCGACGGCATCGTCTGGGATTTCTTCGGCGCCGTTACCCTCGTGCGCCGCCATCTCGACGTTCTTGAACAGCAGCTCGGCTGCCGCTTCACCCATGCGGCGACCTCTTTTCCACCGGGTACCGACCCGCGTATTTCGATCAACGTACTCGAATCTGCCGGCCTGGAAGTTAGCCACGTGCTGGATGAACCGACCGCGGTGGCGGATCTGCTGCAGCTTGATAACGCCGGCGTGGTGGATATTGGCGGCGGTACCACCGGCATCGCCATCGTTAAGCAGGGTCTGGTGACCTACTCCGCCGATGAAGCGACCGGCGGCCACCATATCTCTCTGACCCTCGCCGGAAATCGTCGCATCCCGCTGGAAGAGGCGGAGCAGTACAAGCGCAGCAACGCGCAGGAGATCTGGCCTGTGGTGAAGCCGGTGTACGAAAAAATGGCGGAGATCGTTGCTCACCATATTGAAGGACATGGCATTGCCGATTTATGGCTGGCGGGCGGCTCCTGTATGCAACCGGGCGTGGACGCGCTGTTTCGCAAACGCTTCCCGGAATTACGGGTGCATTTACCGCAGCACAGCCTGTTTATGACCCCGCTGGCGATAGCCAGCAGCGGAAGAGAGAAAGCGGAGGGAATCTATGCAAGCTGAACTGCAGACGGCGCTCTTTCAGGCGTTCGATACCCTGAATCTACAGCGGGTGAAAACCTTCAGCGTGCCGCCGGTAACGCTGTGCGGCCTCGGCGCGCTGAGCGCCTGCGGACAGGAGGCGCAAGCGCGGGGCCTAAGCCATCTGCTGGTGATGGTCGATAGTTTCCTGCATCAGGCGGGAATGACCGCCGGGCTTGCTCGCAGCCTGGCAATGAAAGGGGTGACGATGACCGTCTGGCCCTGTCCGCCGGGAGAACCGTGCATTACCGACGTCTGCGCGGCGGTGGCGCAGCTGCGCGAGTCGAAGTGCGACGGCGTGGTGGCCTTTGGCGGCGGTTCGGTGCTGGACGCGGCGAAAGCGGTCGCGCTGTTAGTCACCAACCCGGAGCAGACATTAAGCGCGATGACGGAAAGCAGCGTACTGCGCCCGCGTCTGCCGCTGATTGCGGTGCCGACCACCGCCGGAACCGGCTCGGAAACCACCAACGTGACGGTGATTATCGATGCAGTCAGCGGGCGTAAGCAAGTGCTGGCCCATGCCTCGCTCATGCCGGACGTGGCGATTCTCGACGCCGCCCTGACCGAAGGCGTTCCGCCACAGGTGACGGCAATGACCGGGATTGACGCGCTGACCCACGCCGTTGAGGCATACAGCGCGCTCAACGCGACGCCCTTCACCGACAGCCTGGCGATTGGCGCGATAGCGATGATCGGCCGGTCGCTGCCGAAGGCCGTTGGCTACGGCCAGGATCTTGCCGCGCGCGAAAGTATGCTGCTGGCTTCCTGTATGGCGGGGATGGCCTTTTCCAGCGCGGGTCTGGGCTTATGTCATGCGATGGCGCATCAGCCTGGCGCAGCGCTGCATATTCCGCACGGCCAGGCCAACGCCATGCTGCTGCCGATGGTGATGGAGTTTAACCGCATGGTGCGCCGCGAGCGTTTCAGCCAAATCGGCCGGGCGTTAACCGGCAAGAAAACCGACGATCGAGAGGCTATCGCCGCCGTACGCGAGCTGATCGCTGAAGTGGGCCTGAGCAAACGACTCTCGGATGCCGGCGCGATGGCTGAACATTTCAGCGCATGGGCGCAGGCGGCGCAGGAGGACATTTGTCTGCGCACTAATCCACGCACCGCCAGCCGGGAGCAGATTATCGATCTGTACGCGGCGGCGCACTGATGCGGCGTTAACCCCGGCTGATTATCCCGGAGGCGACGCTGCGCGTCTGTCCGGGCTACCAGCCCGTAGCCCGGGCAAGGCGCAAAGCGCCGCCCCCGGGAGAAGTGCGCAAAACGTTACAGAATTTCCCGAAGGCGATGCCGGGCTACCGTCCTGGCGTTGGTTGTATGCCCATGGGACGTCTTTACACATAACGAATGACAGGGAGTAAGGGCTATGGGAATTAACGAAATCATCATGTACATCATGATGTTCTTTATGCTGATTGCCGCCGTGGACAGGATCCTGTCGCAGTTTGGCGGCTCGGCGCGCTTTCTCGGCAAGTTTGGTAAAAGCATTGAGGGCTCCGGCGGCCAGTTCGAAGAGGGGTTTATGGCGATGGGGGCGCTGGGCCTGGCGATGGTCGGGATGACCGCGCTGGCGCCGGTACTGGCGCACCTGCTCGGGCCGGTGATTATTCCGCTGTATGAAATGCTCGGCGCCAACCCGTCGATGTTTGCCGGCACGCTGCTGGCCTGCGATATGGGCGGCTTCTTCCTCGCCAAAGAGCTGGCGGGCGGCGACGTGGCGGCGTGGCTCTATTCCGGCCTGATCCTCGGGGCGATGATGGGGCCGACGCTGGTGTTCTCCATTCCGGTCGCGCTCGGAATCATCGAACCCTCTGACCGCCGCTACCTGGCGCTGGGCGTGTTGGCCGGGATCGTTACGATTCCGATCGGCTGTATCGCCGGCGGCCTGGTGGCCATGTACTCCGGCGTGGAGATTAACGGTCAGCCGGTAGAGTTTACCTTCGCGCTGATCCTGATGAATATGATCCCGGTGCTTATCGTCGCGGTGCTGGTCGCGCTGGGGCTGAAGTTTATTCCTGAAAAAATGATCAACGGCTTCCAGATCTTCGCCAAATTTCTGGTGGCGCTGATCACCATCGGCCTGGCGGCAGCGGTCATCAAGTTCCTGCTGGGCTGGGATCTGATCCCGGGGCTTGATCCGATCTTTATGGCTCCCGGCGACCAGCCCGGCGAGGTGATGCGCGCCATTGAAGTCATTGGATCGATATCCTGCGTGCTGCTCGGCGCTTATCCGATGGTGCTGCTGCTGACTCGCTGGTTTGAAAAGCCGCTGATGCGCGTCGGTAATCTGCTGAAAATCAATAATATGGCCGCCGGAGGCATGGTGGCGACGCTGGCCAACAACATCCCGATGTTCGGCATGATGAAACAGATGGATACTCGCGGCAAAGTCATTAACTGCGCGTTCTCCGTCTCCGCCGCTTTCGCGCTGGGCGACCATTTAGGCTTCGCCGCCGCCAACATGAACGCCATGATCTTCCCGATGATCGTCGGCAAGCTGATCGGCGGCGTTACCGCCATTGGCGTGGCGATGCTGCTGGTGCCGAAAGATGAAAACGCACCGGCGGCGGCGACCACCGAAGCGGAGACGCAATCGTGAAAACTCGCCAGCTGCTGAGCGTCGGCATCGATATCGGCACCACCACCACTCAGGTGATCTTCTCCCGCCTTGAGCTGGTTAACCGTGCGGCGGTGTCGCAGGTGCCGCGCTACGAATTCATCAAACGCGAAATTAGCTGGCAAAGCCCGGTCTTCTTTACCCCGGTTGATAAACAGGGCGGTCTGAAGGAGGACGAACTCAAGGCGCTGATTCTGGCGCAGTATCAGGCCGCAGAGGTTGCCCCAGAATCGGTGGACTCCGGGGCGATCATTATCACCGGCGAAAGCGCGAAAACCCGCAACGCAAGGGCGGCGGTGATGGCGCTCTCGCAGTCGCTGGGTGACTTTGTGGTGGCCAGCGCCGGGCCGCATCTGGAATCGGTGATTGCCGGTCACGGCGCCGGGGCGCAAACCCTTTCTGAACAGCGGATGTGCCGGGTGCTGAACATTGATATCGGCGGCGGTACCTCAAATTACGCGCTATTTGAAGCGGGAAAAGTCAGCGCCACCGCCTGCCTGAACGTTGGCGGACGCTTGCTGGAGACCGACGGCCAGGGACGGGTGGTTTATGCCCATCAGCCGGGGCAAATGATCGTCGATGAGGTTTTTGGCGCAGGCGTCGATGCGCGCGCGTTGAGTGCTTCGCAGTTAGCGCAGGTAGCGCGTCGGATGGCGGATCTGATCGTCGAAGTTATCGACGGCACGCTCTCTCCGCTGGCGCAACGGCTGATGCAAACCGGCCTGCTGCCCGCAGGCGCGGTACCCGAGGTGATTACCCTTTCCGGCGGAGTGGGCGAGTGCTACCGCAACCAGCCTGTTGACCCGTTCTGTTTTGCGGATATCGGACCGCTGCTGGCCACGGCGCTGCACGAGCATCCGCGGCTGCGGGAGATGAACGTGCAGTTTCCGGCGCAAACCGTGCGCGCCACGGTGATTGGCGCCGGTGCGCATACGCTCTCCCTTTCCGGCAGCACCATCTGGCTGGAAGGGGTTCAGCTCCCGCTGCGCAATCTGCCGGTGGCGATCCCGCTTGATGAATCCGATCTGCTGAGCGCCTGGCAGCAGGCGCTGCTGCAGCTCGATCTGGATCCGGGATCGGATGCTTACGTGCTGGCGCTTCCTGCTTCGTTGCCGGTGCGCTACGCCGCCCTGCTGGTGGTGATTGACGCGCTACTGGCTTTTGTCGCGCGCTTTCCCAATCCACATCCCCTGCTGGTGGTGGCCGAGCAGGACTTTGGCAAAGCGCTGGGCATGCTGCTGCGCCCGCAGCTGCAACAACTCCCGCTGGCGGTCATCGATGAGGTGAGCGTACGGGCGGGGGACTATATCGACATTGGTACGCCTCTTTTTGGCGGATCGGTTGTGCCGGTGACGGTGAAATCACTCGCATTTCCTTCCTGAGGGAACGACTTATGAAATTAAAGACCACATTGTTCGGCAATGTTTATCAGTTTAAGGATGTAAAAGAGGTGCTGGCTAAAGCCAACGAACTGCGTTCGGGGGATGTGCTGGCGGGCGTGGCGGCAGAAAGTTCGCAGCAGCGCGTAGCGGCGAAGCAGGTGCTCTCCGATATGACGGTCGCCGATATTCGTAATAACCCGGTGATCCCTTATGAAGAGGACTGCGTGACGCGCCTGATTCAGGACGATGTCAACGAAACCGCTTATCAGCGGATTAAAAACTGGACCATCAGCGACCTGCGCGAATACGTGCTCAACGATGAAGTCACCAGCGACGATATTGCGTTTGTGCGCAAAGGGCTAACCTCAGAAGTGGTGGCGGCGGTGGCGAAGGTCTGTTCCAACGCCGACCTGATCTACGGCGCAAAGAAAATGCCGGTGATTAAAAAAGCCAACACCACCATCGGCCTGCCGGGCACCTTTAGCTGTCGCCTGCAGCCGAACGATACCCGCGATGACGTGCAGAGCATTGCGGCGCAAATCTACGAAGGGCTCTCGTTCGGCGCGGGCGATGCGGTGATCGGCGTTAACCCGGTGACCGATGACGTGGAGAACCTGACCCGCGTCCTCGATACCGTCTACGGCGTTATCGACAAGTTTAATATCCCGACTCAGGGCTGCGTGCTGGCGCACGTCACTACCCAGATTGAAGCGATCCGCCGCGGCGCGCCGGGAGGGCTTATTTTCCAGAGCATCTGCGGCAGCGAAAAGGGGTTAAAAGAGTTCGGCGTGGAGCTGGCGATGCTCGATGAAGCGCGGGCGGTCGGCGCCGAGTTCAACCGTATCGCCGGAGAAAACTGCCTCTACTTTGAAACCGGGCAGGGCTCGGCGCTGTCGGCTGGCGCGAACTTCGGCGCCGATCAGGTGACGATGGAGGCGCGCAACTATGGCCTGGCGCGGCACTACGATCCGTTCCTCGTCAATACGGTGGTGGGCTTTATCGGGCCGGAGTACCTCTATAACGACCGGCAGATTATTCGCGCCGGTCTCGAAGATCACTTTATGGGCAAGCTGAGCGGCATCTCGATGGGCTGCGACTGCTGCTACACCAACCATGCTGACGCCGATCAGAATCTCAATGAAAACCTGATGATTCTGCTCGCCACCGCCGGTTGCAACTACATCATGGGCATGCCGCTCGGCGACGACATCATGCTCAACTATCAGACCACCGCGTTTCACGATACTGCCACCGTCCGTCAGCTGCTGAATCTACGGCCGTCTCCGGAGTTCGAACGCTGGCTGGAAACCATGGGCATTATGGCAAACGGTCGTCTGACCCAACGGGCGGGCGATCCGTCACTGTTCTTTTGATGACGCGGGGATGACACATGATGGATCAAAAGCAGATTGAAGAAATTGTACGTAGCGTGATGGCGTCAATGGGACAACCGCAGACGGCCGCAGCGGCGCCTCAGGCTGCGGCGACGAAGTGCGCGAGCCAGTGTGAGGTCGCGGCGGAGAGCTGCGCGCTGGATTTAGGATCGCCAGAGGCTAAAGGCTGGATTGGCGTGCAGCAGCCGCATCGCGCGGAAGTGCTGGCCGAACTGAAACGCAGCACGGCGGCGCGCGTTTGCACCGGCCGCGCCGGCCCGCGTCCGCGCACCCTCGCGCTGCTGCGCTTCCTCGCCGACCATTCGCGCTCTAAGGATACGGTGCTGAAAGAGGTTCCGGAAGAGTGGGTGAAAAACCAGGGATTGCTCGAGGTGCGTTCCGAGATTAGCGACAAGAACCTCTACCTGACGCGCCCGGATATGGGCCGTCGCCTGAGTCCGGAAGCGATTGACGCGCTGAAGGCGCAGTGCGTGGCGAATCCTGACGTTCAGGTGGTGGTATCCGATGGCCTCTCTACGGACGCGATTACCGTCAACTATGAAGAGATCCTGCCGCCTCTGCTGTCGGGGCTGAAGCAGGCCGGGCTGAAGGTCGGTACGCCGTTCTTCGTCCGCTACGGACGGGTCAAAATTGAAGATCAGATTGGCGAAATCCTCGGCGCGAAGGTCGTCATCCTGCTGGTAGGCGAGCGTCCCGGGCTGGGGCAGTCGGAAAGCCTCTCCTGTTACGCCGTGTATTCGCCGCGCGTGGCAACCACCGTTGAAGCGGACCGGACCTGTATTTCCAATATTCACCAGGGCGGCACGCCGCCGGTAGAAGCCGCTGCGGTGATCGTCGATTTGGCCAAACGCATGCTGGAGCAGAAAGCTTCCGGCATCAATATGACTCGTTAAGGAGGCATCATGCCTGCATTAGATTTAATTCGCCCTTCGGTGACGGCCATGCGCGTGATTGCTTCGGTAAATGACGGCTTTGCCCGCGAGCTTAAATTACCGCCGCATATACGTAGCCTCGGACTCATCACGGCGGATTCGGATGATGTGACCTATATTGCCGCTGACGAAGCGACAAAACAGGCGATGGTTGAAGTGGTTTACGGGCGCTCCCTCTACGCTGGCGCAGCTCACGGCCCGTCGCCAACCGCAGGGGAAGTGCTGATTATGCTGGGCGGCCCGAACCCGGCGGAAGTTCGCGCTGGCCTGGACGCGATGATGGCGCATATCGAAAGCGGAGCGGCGTTTCAGTGGGCCAACGATGCCGAAGATACGGCGTTCCTGGCGCACGTGGTTTCGCGTACCGGCTCTTATCTCTCGTCTTCCTCAGGCATCGCGCTGGGCGATCCGATCGCCTATCTGGTGGCGCCGCCGCTGGAGGCCACTTTCGGCATTGACGCAGCGATGAAATCGGCCGACGTGCAGCTGGTCACCTACGTGCCGCCGCCGTCGGAAACCAACTATTCGGCCGCCTTCTTGACGGGGAGCCAGGCCGCCTGTAAGGCAGCCTGCAATGCCTTTACCGATGCCGTTCTGGATATTGCCCGTCATCCAATCCAGCGCGCGTAAGGGGGAAGCGATGATCAACGCCCTGGGATTACTGGAAGTTGACGGCATGGTCGCCGCCGTTGATGCGGCGGATGCGATGCTGAAGGCGGCCAACGTGCGGCTGCTCAGCCATGAGGTTCTCGACCCCGGCAGGTTAACCCTCGTGGTGGAAGGCGACCTGGCGGCGTGCCGGGCGGCACTGGATGCCGGAAGCGCTGCGGCGCAGCGTACGGGGCGCGTTGTTAGCCGTCGGGAGATAGGGCGCCCGGAAGAGGACACCCAGCGGCTGATCGGCGGCTTTCAGCCGCAGCCGGAAGCCCCGCAGCCACCGGTGATAGCGGAGTCCTCTGAGCCTTTACTGGCGCTACTGGCATCGACGCGTCAGGGAATGACGGCAGGGGAGGTGGCCGCCCATTTTGGCTGGTCGCTTGACGAAGCCAGAAAGGCGCTGGAACAGCTGTTTTCTACCGGATCGTTGCGTAAACGCAGTAGTCGCTATCGTCTAAAAAATTAACCAGTCGGAGGTGCCGGGAACGCGAGAGCGCTCCCGGTTGATAAGATCATGAAAAAGAAAACACCGGCCAGCCTGCACCATCTTTATCATGAAGCATTACCCGAAGACGTTAAATTGACGCCGATGGTCGAGGTGGATAACGTCCACCAGCGGCGGACCACCGATGTCTATGAACATGCCCTGACGATTACCGCCTGGCAGCAGATTTACGATCAGCTGCATCCGGGGAAATTTCACGGTGAATTTACCGAAATCCTGCTCGATGATATCCAGGTTTTTCGCGAGTATACCGGTCTGGCGCTGCGTCAGTCCTGCCTGGTATGGCCGAACTCTTTTTGGTTCGGCATCCCGACAACCCGCGGCGAGCAGGGGTTTATAGGATCGCAGTGTCTCGGCAGCGCCGAGATCGCCACCCGACCCGGCGGCACCGAGTTCGAACTCAGCACGCCGGATGATTACACCATTCTGGGAGTGGTTATCTCAGAGGATGTCATTTCCCGTCAGGCCAGCTTCCTGCATCACCCGGAGCGGGTGCTGCATATGCTGCGTAACCAGTCGGCGCTGGAGGTCAAAGAGGAGCACAAGGCAGCGCTATGGGGCTTTGTGCAGCAGGCGCTGGCGACGTTTAGCGAGAATCCGGAAAACCTTCATCAGCCCGCTGTGCGCAAGGTATTGGGCGATAATCTCCTGCTGGCGATGGGGGCGATGCTGGAGGAGGCGCAGCCGATGGTCACCGCCGAGAGTATCAGCCATCAGAGCTACCGGCGGCTGCTTTCCCGGGCGCGGGAGTACGTGCTGGAGAATATGTCGGAGCCGCTGACGGTTCTCGATCTCTGTCAGCAGCTGCACGTTAGCCGCCGCACGCTGCAAAATGCCTTTCACGCGATTCTGGGGATCGGGCCGAACGCCTGGCTGAAGCGCATTCGTTTGAACGCGGTGCGCCGGGAGCTGATTAGCCCGTGGTCGCAGAGCGCAACGGTGAAAGATGCCGCGATGCAGTGGGGCTTTTGGCATCTGGGCCAGTTCGCCACCGATTATCAACAGCTGTTCGCCGAGAAACCGTCGTTGACGCTGCATCAGCGGATGCGGCAGTGGGTTTGATTACGCGTTATTTACCGGCTGGCGAATCGTGCCGTCATCGTAGGCCTGATAAGCGTAGCGCCATCAGGCAAAACAGCGCCGTATCTGGCCTACGGATCGCACCATCTGGCAACTTTAAACCCAATCACGTACCTGAATGAATTCGCTTAGCGCGGCCTCCGGGCTGCCCGCTTCCGGCTGGTAGTCGTATTCCCAGCGCACCAGCGGCGGCATCGACATCAGAATGGACTCGGTACGGCCGCCGGTTTGCAGACCAAACAGGGTACCGCGATCCCACACCAGGTTGAACTCCACGTAGCGCCCGCGACGGTAGAGCTGGAAATCGCGCTCGCGCTCGCCCCAGACTCTCTCTTTACGCCGCTCGACAATCGGCAGATACGCCTTGGTGAAGCCGTTGCCCACCGCCTGCATAAAGTCGAAACAATGGTCAAAGTTCGGGGTATTCAAATCATCGAAAAACAGGCCGCCGATGCCGCGCTGCTCGTTACGATGCTTGAGGAAAAAGTAGTCGTCACACCACTTTTTATAGCGCGGATAAACCTCTTCACCGAAGGGCTGGCAAAGATCGCGGGCGGTACGATGCCAGTGAACGGCATCTTCTTCAAAACCGTAGTAGGGGGTTAAATCAAAGCCGCCGCCGAACCACCATACCGGATCGGCACCCGCTTTTTCCGCGATAAAAAAGCGCACGTTGGCGTGGCTGGTAGGGATGTACGGGCTGCGTGGGTGTACGACCAGCGAGACGCCCATCGCTTCGAAGCTGCGGCCTGCCAGTTCAGGACGATGCGCGGTTGCGGAAGCCGGCATTGCATCACCGTGCACGTGGGAAAAATTCACGCCAGCCTGCTCAAAGATACCGCCATTGCGCAGCACCCGGCTGCGTCCGCCGCCGCCGCCTTCCCGCTGCCAGCTATCCTCGATAAATTCGCTACCGTCAACGGCGCTAAGCTTTTGGCAGATGTCATCCTGGAGCTGAAGAAGGAAAGCTTTTACCTGGTGCGCGTCGGGTTTCATTAACGTCTCTTCGAGTGGGCTTTCTGGTTATCGAACCAGTGGAAATAGCTGATAATGCCGTTGGCTATCGCCGTGGCGATTTTCTGCCGGAACGCGGTGGTGCCCAGCAGTTTTTCTTCGTTCGGGTTGGTAATAAACGACGTCTCCACCAGCACCGACGGAATTGATGGCGACTTCAGCACGACGAACGCAGCCTGTTCGGTATTGCGGCTGTGCAGCTTATGCACTGGCTTAATCTTTTTCAGGATGTGCGAGCCGAGCGTCAGGCTGTTCTTGATGGTGTCCGTTTGCACCAGATCGAACAGCACTTGCTGCAACAGATGGTCTTTATCGGTCGTTTTCTTGCCGGCCACTTCATCCGCCCGGTTTTCGCGATCCGAGAGATACTTCGCCATGGCGCTACTGGCGCCGCGGTTGGAGAGGGCGAAAACGGAGGCGCCGGCGGCGCTCGGGTTGGTGAAGCCATCGGCGTGAATCGACATAAAGAGATCGGCGCCGTGCTTATGGGCGATCTCCACGCGGTCATAGAGTGGAATAAAGGTATCGCCGCTGCGCGTAAGACGCGCATCGATACCGTTGTTGCGCAGGATGCTGCGCACGTTTTTGGCGATAGCCAGCACGACGTGCTTCTCTTTTGAACCGTTATGGCCGATAGCGCCGGTATCAATACCGCCATGGCCCGGGTCGAGCATCACGACGCGCCTGGCGCCTTTTTTCTTCGCTACGGGTTTGCTGTGCCCATTGGATGTTTTCAATGGCTGTTGTTCTTTCGCGCTGGCCTGAGAGGCGATCCCTGAAAGCGTCATTGCTGCCAGCCCGGCTTTCAGCACCTGGCGGCGCGAAGCAAGTATTTTTAATGGTTTAAAAGTGCTCATTCGGCCTGAATTGCAAACAAGTGGTGACTAATGTTATATCGTATCGTGTTTTTTGATACGACCATTCAAAATAAGAATTGTTTTACTTTTCATTTCAATACATGACAAAGTCATATTATGCCATTTTTTGCGGCTCATTGCGCCTGATATTGGCTAGCGGGCACAATCGCGCCATAATCTCTGTTTTTAACCGTTAATGGTGGGCAATACCATGGAGATACGCGTTTTTCGCCAACAAGATTTCGAAGAGGTTATTACCCTGTGGGAGCGCTGCGATCTCCTGCGGCCATGGAACGATCCGGAAATGGATATTGAGCGTAAGCTGAACCACGACGCCAGCCTGTTTCTGGTGGCCGAAGTTAACGGTGAAGTGGTTGGTACGGTGATGGGCGGTTACGACGGTCACCGCGGCTCTGCTTATTATCTCGGCGTGCATCCGGAATATCGCGGTCGCGGTATTGCTAACGCGCTGCTTAATCGGCTGGAGAAAAAGCTGATTGCCCGCGGCTGCCCGAAAATAAACATTATGATCCGCGAAGATAATGATGTGGTTCAGGGGATGTACGAACGCCTTGGCTATGAGCATTCGGACGTGCTTTGCCTCGGCAAACGCTTAATTGAAGATGAAGAATACTGAGTTTATCCCCGCCGATTTTGATACCCACGGCCGCCTGCGCTTGCCGTTCCTTTTTTGGTGCGTGCTGCTGCTTCAGGCGCGGACGTGGGTGCTGTTTCTGATGGCCGGCGCGTCGCGGCAGCAGGGTGACGCGCTGCTGAATCTGTTTTATCCGGATCACGATAATTTTTGGCTGGGATTGCTGCCCGGCATCCCGGCGGTACTGGCATTTCTCATCAGCGGACATCGTCAGCGTTTTCCTCGCCTCTGGCCGATGATGCGCTGGCTTCTGGTGCTTTCTCAGAGCCTGCTGCTGGTCTGGCAGCCGCTGCTGTGGCTGAGCGGAGAATCGCCCTCGGCGGTGACCATCTCCCTGCTGGCGGCGGATCTTTATGCGCTCTGGTGGCTGTTAAGCAACCGTCGGTTGAAAGCCTGTTTTCGCGAAGAGCAGGTTTAACGGCACTTTTTGCCGATCGCGCACTCCAACTTGCGTTGAATTAATCAGAAAGGACTGAGTCATGAAATCGCGACGTTTACTTCTCTGCGCATTACCGCTGGCGTTAACCGGCTGCTCGACGATGAGCTCGGTTAACTGGTCGTCGGCTTATCCGTGGAACTGGTTTGGTTCCTCTACGCAAGTAACCGAACAGGGCGTAGGCAACCTGACGGCGACAACGCCGCTGAACGAGCAGGCGATCGGCGATGCGCTCGGCAGCAGCTACCGCCTGCGCAGCGGCATGAAAACGACTAACGGCAATATTGTGCGCTACTTCGAGGCGTTAAAAGATGACAAGGTTGCGCTGACCATTAACGGCGAGAGCGGGACTATTAGCCGTATCGACGTGCGGGATAGCAACATCAAAGCCGCCAGCGGCGTGAAAATCGGGACCCCGTTTAGCGATATTTACAGCAAAGCGTTTGGCAACTGTCAGAAAGGCAGCAACGATAACGGTGCGGTGGTGGAGTGTAAGGCCGAGGGCAGCCAGCATATTAGCTATGCTTTTACCGGTAACTGGAGCGGTCCTGAGGAGTTAATGCCTTCCGATGACACGCTGAAAAACTGGAAGGTGAGCAAAATTATCTGGCGTCGCTAATTTGATCTGAAGTGATTCGACGTCCTGAAAAAGCGGGTACAATAGCGCCTTAAAAGCCACAGCGTTGTGGCTGTACTATTTCAGGAGGAGCGATGTCTCAGGTTCAGAGCGGCATTTTGCCGGAACATTGCCGTGCGGCGATTTGGATTGAAGCGAATGTCAAAGGCGATGTGGACGCACTGCGCGAAGCCAGCAGAGTGTTTGCCGATAAGTTAGCCACCTTTCAGACAAAATATCCGGAAGCTAAGCTGGGAGCAGTCGTCGCTTTCGGTCATCACGTCTGGCGCCATCTGAGCGGCGGCGTAGGGGCCGAAGAGTTAAAAGCGTTCCCGGGCTACGGTAAAGGTCTGGCTCCGTCGACCCAATATGATGTGCTGATTCATATCCTGTCCGCGCAGCATGAGCTGAACTTCTCTGTCGCTCAGGCGGCCATGTCCGCTTTTGGCGCCGCGATTGAGGTCAAAGAGGAGATTCACGGCTTCCGCTGGATTGAAGAGCGCGACCTCAGCGGTTTTGTTGACGGTACCGAAAACCCGGCGGGGGAAGAGACCCGTCGTGAAGTGGCGGTGATTCAGGATGGCGTGGATGCGGGCGGCAGCTACGTATTCGTGCAACGCTGGGAGCACAACCTCAAGCAGCTTAACCGCATGAGCGTTCCCGAGCAGGAGATGATGATCGGCCGTACCAAAGAGGCCAACGAAGAGATTGACGGCGATGCTCGACCGGAAACCTCTCACCTGAGCCGCGTGGATTTAAAAGAAGAAGGGAAAGGGTTGAAGATTGTGCGTCAGAGCCTGCCTTACGGTACCGCCAGCGGTACTCACGGCCTCTACTTTTGCGCCTACTGCGCGCGTCTGCACAATATTGAACAGCAGCTGCTGAGTATGTTCGGTGATACCGACGGTAAGCGCGACGCGATGCTGCGTTTTACCAAACCGGTGACCGGCGGATACTACTTCGCGCCGTCCCTGGATAGGCTGCTGGCGCTGTAAGATCTCCTCCTCACCCTCTCCCCGCAGGGAGAGGGAACCGTTCGGCGCGGTCGGCAAGCGTCGCCCGTTTTCCGGTTATGGATGCGTGATTCAGATAAGCTTTGCCATTCTCTTATTCTCTTTTCGACTTCCAAATCGCCAAACGGTATATAAAACCGTTACTCCTTTCATAGCCGTTATAAATATGATGATCAGCAGAAAATCATCATATTGATAAGGGTGCGCAATGGCCGTTAAATCACTGAAAAAAGGATATCTGGCGCTGGCTGCTTCTGTGCTGCTGGTTGCGCAGGCGCAGGCGACGGAACTGCTGAACAGCTCCTACGATGTTTCCCGCGAGCTGTTTGCCGCCCTTAACCCGCAGTTTGAACAGCAGTGGGCGAAAGATAACGGCGGCGATAAGCTGACGATTAAACAATCTCATGCCGGGTCATCAAAACAGGCGCTGGCAATTCTGCAGGGGCTTAAGGCCGACGTGGTGACCTACAATCAGGTGACCGACGTACAGATTCTGCACGACAAAGGCAAACTGATTCCCGCCGACTGGCAAAGCCGTCTGCCGAATAACAGCTCGCCGTTTTACTCCACCATGGGCTTCCTGGTGCGTAAAGGCAACCCGAAGAATATCCACGACTGGAATGACCTCGTGCGTTCCGACGTGAAGCTGATTTTCCCGAACCCAAAAACCTCCGGCAACGCGCGTTACACTTATTTAGCGGCGTGGGGCGCGGCGGACAAGGCTGACGGCGGCGATAAAGCGAAAACCGAGCAGTTCATGACCCAGTTCCTGAAAAACGTCGAAGTGTTTGATACCGGCGGTCGCGGGGCTACCACGACCTTCGCCGAGCGCGGTCTGGGCGATGTGCTGATCAGCTTCGAATCGGAAGTGAACAACATCCGTAAACAGTACGAAGATCAGGGATTTGAAGTGGTTATCCCGAAGACCAATATCCTGGCCGAATTCCCGGTGGCCTGGGTAGATAAAAACGTTCAGGCTAACGGAACGGAGAAAGCGGCGAAAGCCTATCTGAACTGGCTCTACAGCCCGCAGGCGCAGACGATCATCACCGACTATTACTATCGCGTGAACAACCCGAAGGTGATGGATTCGCTGAAAGATAAATTCCCGCAGACCGAGCTGTTCCGCGTGGAGGACCAGTTTGGCTCCTGGCCGGAAGTGATGAAAACCCACTTTGCCAGCGGCGGTGAGCTGGACAAACTGCTGGCGGCGGGGCGTAAGTAATGTTTGCTGTTGCCTCAAAGCGCGTGCTGCCGGGCTTTACCCTGAGCCTCGGCACCAGCCTGCTGTTCGTGTGCTTAATTCTGCTGCTGCCGCTGAGCGCGCTGGTGATGCAGCTCGCGGAAATGACCTGGAGTCAATACTGGGATGTGATCAGCAACCCGCAGGTGGTAGCCGCTTATAAAGTCACCCTGCTGTCGGCCTTTGTGGCGTCGATCTTTAACGGCGTATTTGGCCTGCTGATGGCGTGGATCCTCACGCGCTACCGCTTTCCGGGGCGCACGTTGCTGGACGCGCTGATGGATCTGCCGTTTGCGCTACCGACGGCGGTGGCGGGCCTGACGCTGGCCTCGCTGTTCTCCGTCAACGGCTTTTACGGTGAATGGCTGGCGAAGCTTGATATTAAAGTGACCTATACCTGGCTGGGTATCGCCGTGGCGATGGCCTTTACCAGTATTCCGTTTGTGGTTCGTACGGTGCAGCCGGTACTGGAAGAGCTGGGGCCGGAATATGAAGAGGCGGCGGAAACCCTGGGCGCGACGCGCTGGCAGAGCTTTCGCAAAGTGGTGCTGCCGGAGCTTTCACCTGCGCTGATGGCCGGCGTCGCGCTGTCGTTTACCCGCAGCCTGGGAGAGTTCGGCGCGGTTATTTTTATCGCCGGTAACATCGCGTGGAAAACGGAAGTGACCTCGCTGATGATTTTTATTCGTTTGCAGGAGTTTGATTACCCTGCCGCCAGCGCGATTGCTTCGGTGATCCTCGCGGCATCGTTACTGCTGCTGTTCTCAATCAACACCCTGCAAAGTCGCTTTGGTCGACGCGTGGTAGGTCATTAATGGCGATCGTTGCTCAATTAAAGCGTTATGACGCCCCCCGCATTAACTGGGGGAAATGGTTTTTGATCGGTATCGGGATGCTGGTTTCCGCCTTTATCCTGATTGTACCGATGGTCTATATCTTCGTGCAGGCTTTCAGCAAAGGTCTGATGCCGGTGCTGCATAACCTGGCCGATCCGGACATGCTGCACGCCATCTGGCTGACGGTGATGATCGCCTTAATTACCGTGCCGGTGAATCTGGTGTTTGGCACGCTGCTGGCATGGCTGGTGACGCGTTTTAACTTTCCCGGCCGCCAGCTGCTGCTGACGTTGCTGGATATTCCGTTTGCCGTCTCGCCGGTGGTGGCGGGGCTGGTTTATCTGCTGTTTTATGGCTCTAATGGCCCGCTTGGCGGCTGGCTGGATGAGCATAACCTACAGATTATGTTTGCCTGGCCCGGTATGGTGCTGGCGACCATTTTTGTGACCTGTCCGTTTGTGGTTCGCGAGCTGGTGCCGGTGATGATGAGCCAGGGCAGTAATGAGGATGAAGCGGCGATTCTGCTCGGCGCGTCGGGCTGGCAGATGTTCCGTCGGGTGACGCTGCCAAACATCCGCTGGGCGCTGCTGTATGGCGTGGTGCTGACTAACGCCCGCGCGATCGGCGAATTCGGCGCCGTATCGGTTGTTTCCGGCTCTATCCGCGGCGAAACCTTGTCGCTGCCGCTGCAAATAGAACTACTGGAGCAGGACTACAATACCGTTGGTTCGTTTACCGCCGCGGCTCTGCTGACGTTAATGGCTATTTTGACCCTGTTTTTGAAGAGTATGGTGCAATGGCGTTTGGCCAATCAGGAAAAACGCGCGCAACTGGAGGGAAATCATGAGCATTGAGATTGCCAATATTAAGAAGTCTTTTGGTCGCACCCAGGTGCTGAATGATATCTCACTGGATATCCCTTCCGGACAGATGGTCGCGCTGTTGGGGCCGTCAGGCTCCGGGAAAACCACGCTGCTGCGCATCATTGCCGGGCTGGAGAATCAGTCCAGCGGGCACATTCGTTTTCACGGTACCGACGTCAGCCGTGTGCACGCTCGCGACCGTAAAGTTGGCTTTGTGTTTCAGCACTATGCCCTGTTTCGTCATATGACGGTGTTCGACAACATTGCCTTCGGCCTGACGGTGCTGCCTAAGCGTGAACGGCCAAATGCCGCCGGGATCAAAGCGAAAGTTACCAAACTGCTGGAGATGGTTCAGCTGGCGCATCTGGCCGATCGCTATCCGGCCCAGCTTTCCGGCGGACAGAAGCAGCGCGTCGCGTTAGCGCGCGCGCTGGCGGTCGAACCGCAAATTCTGCTGCTGGATGAGCCTTTCGGCGCGCTGGATGCCCAGGTACGTAAAGAACTGAGACGCTGGCTGCGTCAGCTGCATGAAGAGCTAAAGTTTACCAGCGTATTCGTTACCCACGATCAGGAAGAGGCGACCGAAGTCGCGGATCGCGTGGTGGTGATGAGCCAGGGCAATATTGAACAGGCGGATGCGCCCGATCGGGTATGGCGCGAGCCGGCAACCCGCTTTGTACTGGAATTTATGGGCGAAGTGAACCGTCTGAAAGGCACCATTCGCGGCGGACAGTTTCACGTGGGCGCGCATCGCTGGCCGTTAGGCTATACCCCGGCGTATCAGGGGCCGGTGGATCTGTTCCTGCGGCCGTGGGAAGTGGATATCAGCCGGCGCACCAGCCTGGATTCACCGTTGCCGGTACAGGTGCTGGAAGCGAGCCCGAAAGGCCACTACACCCAATTAGTTGTGCAGCCTCTCGGGTGGTATGACGAACCGCTCACCGTGGTGTATCAGGGCGAAGAGGCGCCGTATCGCGGGGAACGCCTGTTTGTCGGCTTGCAGAATGCCCGCCTGTACAACGGTCGTGAGCGTATTGAGCCGCGCGAGGAGCTTGCTCTGGCCGAATCGGCCTGATAGCTTAATCCGCATGTTTATCGCCGTTTTCGCAACGGCAGGATTGGGTAGCCCGGATAAGACGCCTGCGTCGCCATCCGGGGATGTTTGCAGGCCGGGTAAACGCTTCCCGGCCTTTTTATTGGGCAAAACCGTGAATACATTAGAACAAACAATCGGCAACACGCCTCTGGTGAAGCTACAGCGTCTGGGACCAGATAACGGCAGCGAAATCTGGGTCAAACTGGAAGGGAATAACCCTGCCGGTTCGGTAAAAGATCGCGCCGCGCTTTCGATGATTGTCGAAGCGGAAAAGCGCGGCGAAATTAAGCCCGGCGATGTATTGATTGAAGCAACCAGCGGCAATACCGGCATTGCGCTGGCGATGATCGCCGCGCTTAAAGGCTATCAGATGAAGCTGCTGATGCCAGATAATATGAGCCAGGAGCGACGTGCGGCCATGCGCGCCTACGGGGCGGAGCTGATCCTGGTCACCAAAGAGCAGGGAATGGAAGGGGCTCGCGATCTGGCGCTGGCGATGGCCCAGCGCGGTGAAGGCAAGCTGCTGGACCAGTTCAACAATCCGGATAATCCCTATGCCCACTACACCACTACCGGGCCGGAAATCTGGCGGCAGACAGAAGGGCGGATAACCCATTTTGTCTCCAGCATGGGCACCACCGGCACCATTACCGGCGTTTCCCGCTTTCTGCGCGAACAGGCTAAAGCGGTGAGCATCGTGGGGCTGCAGCCGGAAGAGGGCAGCAGTATTCCCGGCATTCGCCGCTGGCCTGCCGAATATATGCCGGGGATTTTTAATGCGCAGCTGGTGGATGCGGTGCTGGATATTCATCAACAGGACGCGGAAAACACCATGCGGATGCTGGCGGTGCAGGAAGGGATTTTCTGCGGCGTGAGTTCAGGCGGCGCGGTGGCGGGCGCGCTACGCATTGCCCGTGAAAATCCTGGCGCGGTAGTGGTAGCGATCGTTTGCGATCGCGGCGATCGCTACCTTTCGACCGGCGTATTTGGCGAAGAGCACTTTACCCAGGGCGCGGGAATTTAAACTTCGGGCGCGTCGAGCAGATCCGTACCGTAAGAGTTATCAACGGTACACAGCCAGCGCTTGCCCTGCTGCCGAAAGACGTAGGTTGCGCGGCGCGTAACCTGAGTTATCCCGGCTTCCGCTGTCGGTATATCCAGCCGGGTTTCCATGATCACCAGCGCATTGCCGCCGCCTTCAATAATCTCCATTTTCCCCTGCGTTACCACCAGCCGGTGCTGGAAATAGTCGGCAATGGCGATAAACGCTTTACGGATATTTTCTTTCCCCTTGACGACCATGCCCGGTTTGACCACCAGCGCGGCGTCGTCGGCGTAATACTCCATCAACGTCGCGTAATCTTCCTGCGAGATAGCGCGATCGCAGGCTTCAATGGCGGCTTTAAGCTGCGGATTGGGATTGTGCATTTCAGGCGATCCTTAAATTATCGGGCTTTAATAAAAGCATTTTGCTTACTTTTCCGTCAGCTTATCAAGGAATGTCCACAGCTTCTGATTCATTTCGCGGTAATCCCAGGCGCGCATCTCCTGTTCGCTGCGGATGAAGCGTCTGCCTCTGGCGGCGCTGAGCTCCTGCTGTGAATGGGCGATCAGCAGTTCGATGACCTCAGCGTCAAATTCCATATGGCACTGGAAGCCATAAACCCGATCGCGATATTTCACAATTTGCCGCGGGCAGCCTTCGCTGGAGGCCAGCACTTCCGCTTCCGGCGTCAGGCCAGGCATATCGTTATGCCAGTGGCCCACGACCAGCGACGGGCCAAAATGGGCCAGTTTGCCGTCCTGCTGGCCGGCGGTGGTGAGCGTTATCGGAAAGTGGCCGATCTCTTTCTCCGGACTTTGCATGACCGGCGCGCCCAGCGCTTCGCCGATAAGCTGCGAACCGAGACAAATCCCCACCACGATCCGCCCGGCGGCAATGGCCTGCGCAATCAAACGCTGCTCGGCGTGGGTATCAAAATATGGGCATTCGGCTAGGGTGGTACGCGGAGATTGCGGGCCGCCCAGCACTACCAGCATATCAAAGGCGTTAGCATTTTCCGGTAGCGCATCCCCGGCATAAACCCGCGACCAGCTGGTATCGTAACCGCGCGCCTGCGCCCAGTGCAGATAAGCTCCCGGCGCTTCAAAGACTTCATGGACGATAAAGTGGATCTGCATAGCGTTAACTCCCGTCACTGTTGTTGTAATATCTGACATAAGTCACTGGCGAGCTTATTAATTTCTTCATCGCTGAGCGTAGCAAGTGACAGCCGCAGCCCGTGTGAAGGGGCGCGAATTCCGAACGTTTCGCCTTCGCGGACCAGCCAGCCAGCATGCGCCAGGCGAAGCGCTACCGGCTGGCTTGGTTCCTCCAGCGGAAACCAAAAGTTCAGGCCGTCTCCTGGCGTCAGGTGGGTTATCCCGCAGCGAGCGAGCGCGGCGATCAGCTTTTCATGTTGCCGACGATAGTGGCGGCGACTCTCCGTCAGCGATGCCATAAATGCGTCATCATTAAGACAAGCGATGACCAGATCCTGCAGCAGATGGCTGACCCACTGGCTACCGGAATTAAGCCTCAGGCGCAGCGCCGCCGACGTTTCGCAATCGCTGGCAACGATAGCCAGACGTATGTCCGGCCCAAGGGTTTTCGACAGCGAGCGTACCAGCGCCCAGCGCCGGCTTTCGGCGGCCAGCGGAGAGTGCCAGGGCGTTGAGGAGAGCAGGGCGAAATGGTCATCAATAATCACCAGAACCTGCGGATAGCGGGCCAGGATATCGCGTATCGCCCGGGCGCGGGGCTCGCTAAGGCTACAGCCCGTCGGATTATGTGCTCGCGGGGTGATGATCACCGCCCGGGCGCCGTTGCGCAGCGCCTCCTCAAGGGCATCAGGCTGCATGCCTTCAGCGTCGACCGGCACCGGCGAGGGGGTGAAGCCGGCATAGCGCAGCATATTAATGCTGCTGAGAAAGCAGGGATCTTCGATAGCCACGCTATCGCCCGGCAGCAGCAGGGCGCACAGCAGACGTTCGAGCGCATCGATAGCGCCGCTGGCGAGGTTAATCTCCGCGTCCACGCCTGAATCTTTGCTCATCCAGGCATGGGCCCACGCGGCCAGCCGTGGGTCAACCGCCGCATCGCCGTACAGGCGTGGAGCGGCGGCGATAGCGCTGAGGTAGTTTTTGACGTTCGCCAGGCGCGTGGGATCGGGGTTGCCGCTGGAGATATCTTTTAGCGGCGAAGAGGGATCGCCACCTTCAAGGGCGGGAAGCGTATTATGCGTCTTAATGGCCGTACCGTTACGCCCCTGGCTAATGGCCAGACCGGAGGTCACCAGTCGCTTATAGGCGGCGGCGACCGTATTGCGGTTAACCGACAGCTTGCCAGCCAGTTCGCGTACCGGCGGCAAAACATCGCCTGGTTTGAGTACGCCGCTTTGCACCAGATGGCGGATATTATCGAAGATCTCACTGGCAGTTTTTCCAACGATCATTATTGACCTATGACAAAATGAAATTTAGCATAGGACGAATGATAATCAGAGTATGACCCGCTGTCCAGCGGGGGGGAGAAAGGATGGGCCAGCAGGATGAAATACAATCGGTGCTCTTCAACGATAAAAGTCGGGCACTACAGGTCGATATCGTGGCCGTGCAGTCGCAGGTGGTCTACGGCAGCGTAGGAAACAGTATTGCGATACCGGCGATAAAGCAGCACGGCCTGCGGGTTATCGCGGTGCCGACGGTGCTGTTCAGCAATACTCCGCACTATGACACCTACTATGGCGGCGTCATCCCGGAAGAGTGGTTTGCCGGTTATTTAAAGGCGCTGGAGGAGCGTGACGCCCTGCGCGAGTTGCGGGCGGTCACGACCGGCTATATGGGAAGCGCGGTGCAGATTAAGCGCCTTGCGCAATGGCTGCAGCGCATTCGCGAGCATCATCCCGAGCTGTGTATTCTCGTTGATCCCGTCATTGGCGATGTGGATAGCGGTATTTATGTTAAGGCCGAGATTCCGGAAGCCTATCGTACTCATTTGCTCCCGCTGGCGCAGGGAATCACGCCTAATCTGTTTGAACTGGAGACGCTAAGCGGACTGCCTTGCCATAATCAGCAGGAGGCGATTATCGCCGCCCGCAGCCTGCTCTCGGATTCGTTGAAATGGGTCGTTATTACCAGCGCGCCGGGAGCGGATAGCGCCACGATCAACGTGCTGGTGGTTAGCGCAGAGTCGGTCGAGGTGATCGAACATCCGCGCGTAGAAACCGACCTTAAGGGAACTGGCGATCTTTTTTGCGCCGAGCTGGCGAGCGGCCTGGTGTGCGGAATACCGCTGGGTGATGCCGCTCATGCCGCCGCGCAGCGGGTGCTGGCGGTAATGACCTGGACCGATGAACAGGGCTGCGACGAGCTTATTCTTCCGCCGTCAGGGGAGGGGATATGAAGAGCTATCGTTTAGTGGTTCGTCAGCAGGGAAGAGTCGTCGGCCATTTTGAGACGACCGGCAGCGAAGCGCTGGAAGATGTTTGCGAAGTGGGGTCGCTATTTGGCGCCGTTGGCGGATATCAGTGTGATTTACAGGTTTCTGACAGCGAGAAGCGGATTCTGGAAAGCGGCCCTGAGGGGATGAAAATACTTTCGCGGGAGAAGTGCTATCGGCCATTCAAAGCGGCGAGATAAAAAAATGGCGCCCTGAGAGGCGCCATTCTTCTGCGGCAAGAATTACTTCTTGATGCGGATAACCGGAGTTTCACCCACGGTTACGCTACCGGACAGTTTGATCAGCTCTTTGATCTCGTCCATGTTAGAGATAACAACCGGAGTCAGGGTAGACTTGGCTTTCTCTTCCAGCAGCGGCAGATCGAATTCGATAACCGGGTCGCCGACTTTCACACGCTGGCCTTCTTCAGCGATACGTTTGAAGCCTTCGCCTTTCAGTTCAACGGTATCAATACCGAAGTGAACGAACAGCTCGATGCCGCTATCAGATTCGATTGAAAACGCATGGTTGGTTTCAAAAATTTTACCGATGGTACCATCTACCGGCGCAACCATTTTGTTGCCAGTAGGTTTGATAGCAATGCCATCACCCACAATTTTTTCCGCAAACACTACATCCGGCACGTCTTCGATGTTGACGATCTCGCCAGAGAGCGGGGCAACAATCTCAATAGTTCCGGTGTCTTTTTTGTCATCAGAAACCAGAGATTTCAATTTATCGAACAAACCCATGATCTTCTCCTAAGCAGTAATTTGGGCCGCGCATCTCGTGAATTAGCAGATTGTTTTTTCTTCAATGAACTTGTTAACCAGCGTCATTAACTCGTCCGTTGTCGGTTGAGCAAGAGCCTGCTCTGCTAATACCTTCGCATCTTCGAAGTTCGTGTTACGAATAATCTTCTTAATGCGCGGGATGGAAATGGCGCTCATAGAGAACTCGTCCAGACCCATACCCAGCAACAGAAGTGTAGCACGTTCATCGCCCGCAAGCTCACCGCACATGCCGGTCCATTTGCCTTCAGCATGAGAAGCATCAATAACTTGCTTAATCAGCGTCAGCACAGACGGGGACATTGGCTGGTAAAGATGTGAAATCATATCATTACCACGGTCAACTGCCAGAGTATACTGCGTTAAATCATTGGTACCGATACTAAAGAAATCAACTTCTTTGGCTAAGTGACGTGCAATAGTCGCAGCGGCAGGGGTTTCCACCATTACGCCAATCTCGATTGCTTCGTCAAATGCTTTACCTTCGTCGCGCAGTTCCTGCTTGTAGATTTCGATCTCTTTTTTCAGTGCACGCACTTCTTCAACAGAGATGATCATCGGGAACATGATGCGCAGTTTACCGAAAGCAGAGGCGCGCAGGATGGCACGTACCTGGTCGCGCAGAATTTCTTTGCGATCCATGGCGATACGCACGGCGCGCCAGCCGAGGAACGGGTTCTCTTCTTTCGGGAAGTTCATGTACGGCAGCTCTTTGTCGCCGCCGATGTCCATGGTACGAACAATAACGGCCTGAGAGCCGCATGCTTCGGCAACCGCTTTATAAGCCGCGAACTGTTCTTCTTCAGTTGGCAGCGAATCACGGTCCATGAACAGGAATTCAGTACGATATAAACCAACGCCTTCTGCGCCGTTACGCTCGGCACCTTCAACGTCGCGTACGGTACCGATATTGGCGCAAACTTCAACCTGATGGCCGTCCAGCGTAATTGCCGGCAGGTCTTTCAGCTTAGCCAGTTCCGCTTTCTCTTCAGCGACCTGAGCCTGCAGGTTACGCAGCTCTTCGATCTGCTGGTCGCTCGGGTTAACCAGAACCTGGTTATTTACAGCGTCGAGAATCAGATAATCGCCGTTTTTCACCTGGCTTGTGACGCTACCGGTGCCCACGATGGCCGGCAGTTCCAGAGAACGCGCCATGATGGAGGTGTGGGAAGTACGGCCGCCCGCGTCGGTGATAAAGCCCAGCACCTTGTTCAGGTTCAGCTGTGCGGTTTCAGACGGGGTGAGGTCTGCGGCAACCAGGATAACTTCATCCTGAATTGCGCTAAGATCGATGATGGCCAGGCCGAGAATGTTGCGCAGCAGGCGCTTACCGATGTCGCGTACGTCAGCAGCACGCTCTTTCAGGTATTCATCGTCCAGTTCTTCCAGGGCAGTAGCCTGACCTTCGATAACTTCATTGGCTGCCGCATCGGCAGTCATGTGCTTATCTTTAATCAGGGCTATGATTTCCTGCTCAAGCTCCTCATCTTCCAGCAGCATGATGTGCCCTTCGAAGATGGCTTCTTTTTCTTCACCGAAAGTTTCACCAGCTTTGGTTTTGATGACCTCCAGCTGGGCGGAGGCCTTGGTGCGGCCGTTCAGAAAACGTTCAACTTCCTGATCAACCTTATCGGCAGAAATTTTCTTCCGGTCGATGACAATTTCATCTTCTTTCAGCAGAAGAGCCTTGCCGAAAGCGATACCCGGGGATGCTAAAATGCCTGAAATCATAACCCTACCTTACTTGTGACTGATATTAAAAAGAACCCGTGAACTTACTCGAGTTCAGCCATCAGTTTAACCAGATGCTCAACTGCTTTTTGCTCATCTTCGCCTTCGGCTGAGAGAGTTACAACGGTACCCTGGGTCAGGCCCAGAGTCTGCAGTTTGAACAGGCTTTTGGCGCTGGCGCTTTTGCCGTTGGAGGTTACAGTGATCTCAGAAGTGAAGCCTTTTGCTTCTTTAACAAACTGAGCAGCAGGGCGGGTGTGCAGACCGTTCGGAGCGGTAATAGTAACTTCTTGCTGGAACATTATATTTCCCCAACTTATAGGTTTAGTGTTGTGGACCTAAAGTTTAGCCTAACGGCCAAACTTTAGCCTGTATCGTTAGCGCCGGCATTACGTGTCCGGCTTCGGCACCAGCAGCTGAGAATCGCTGTGGAAACCTTCAGGCCGTTAACGTCTACCACGTCATTAAACATTATGCCGCTAAAGGAAGACTTGAACCAAATCATAAAATCGATTCAGCTTATGGAAATCCCAATCGGAATAATTTCGCGCATCGAAATAAATGTGCTGGTTAAATACCAGACCCAACGAAGTGAATCAATGCCAGGAGGGGTAAAAGTTTGATGTGCGCCACAAAAAAGCACCTGAAAAGGTGCTTTTTTACACGATATTAACAAGCTGGCATTACTGTTGCAGTTCTTTCTCTGTGAACAGATCCGCAAACAATGCAGTGCTTAAATAGCGCTCACCTGAAGAGGGTAGGATAACCACAATATTCTTGTTGGTAAAGGATTCATCCTCCTGCAGCTTCAGCGCAGCGGCAACGGCGGCGCCGGAAGAGATACCAGCCAGAATGCCTTCCTCTTCCATCAGACGGCGTGCGGTGGAAATCGCCTCCTCGTTGGTGATCGCTACCACTTTATCAACCAGTTTCAAATCCAGGTTGCCGGGAATGAATCCTGCGCCAATACCCTGAATTTTATGCGGGCCGGGCTTAAGCTCTTCGCCTGCCAGCGCCTGGGCGATAACCGGGGAATCGGTAGGTTCTACGGCAACGGTAATCAGATCTTTTTTACCTTTGGTGCCTTTGATATAGCGGCTCACGCCGGTCAGCGTACCGCCGGTACCGACGCCGGAGATGAAGACGTCGACCTGACCATCAGTATCTTCCCAGATTTCCGGGCCGGTGGTTTTTTCGTGAATTTCCGGGTTGGCCGGGTTGCTAAACTGCTGCAGCAGCAGGAATTTCTCCGGGTTGCTGGCGACGATCTCTTCGGCCTTCTGGATGGCGCCCTTCATGCCTTTTGCGCCTTCGGTCAGGACCAGATTGGCGCCCAGCGCCTTCAGCAGTTTACGGCGTTCGATGCTCATCGTCTCGGGCATCGTCAGCGTCAATTTGTAACCGCGCGCCGCCGCCACGTAGGCCAGCGCGATACCAGTATTACCGCTGGTAGGTTCTACCAGCTCAACGCCGGGTTTCAGCACGCCGCGTTTTTCGGCATCCCAAATCATATTGGCACCGATACGGCATTTTACGCTAAAGCTCGGGTTACGTGATTCTACCTTTGCCAGGATGCGCCCGTTACCGATGCGGTTCAGTCGTACCAGCGGCGTATGGCCGATAGTCAGGGAGTTGTCTTCAAAAATCTTACTCATGGCCTGTCCTTAACTGTATGAAATTTGGGAGTACGGCTTCAGCATACCCGCTTAAAGAATATGCGGAAGTAAGGATTTAGCATATCTATATTCGGAAGGGAAATAATGGCAAGCCAGAAGTAATAAGGAGCGGCATAAGCCGCTCCGAACGAGATAGCGCTATTTCCACATCGCGTGTTTGTCACGGTAGCAATCAACCCACATCGCCGTCGCGCCGCAAATTGCGACGGGCAGGATCACGAGGTTGAGCACCGGGATCATGGTAAACAGGCTGGTCAGAGCGCCAAACTGCATGTTGGTGACTTTGCGGGTGCGTAGCGCCTGGCGCATGGTTTTAAACGGCACTTTATGGTTATCAAAAGGATAATCGCAGTATTGAATCGCCAGCATCCAGGCGCTGAACAGGAACCACAGCACCGGGGCGACGGTCTGGCCGAAACCGGGAATAAAATAGAGAAGCAAAAGGACGATCGCCCGCGGCAGATACCAGGCAAACTTCTGCCACTCGCGCTTCATGATGCGCGGCACATCTTTCAGGATGCCGAAAATTCCGACGTCCGGCGGCGTCGCGCCAGTCAGACGCGCCTCAAGCTGCTCGGCCAGCAGGCCGCTAAAGGGCGCGGCAATCCAGTTGGCGATAGTCGAGAAGAAGTAGCCGAACACCAGCAGAATAGAAATGACGACGATGGGCCACAGCAGATAGTTAAGCCATTGCAGCCATTCAGGAACATGGCTCATCAAAGAAGGGATCCAGCTATCCAGTCGCGTGAACAACCACCAGAATGCGCCACCCATCAGCACGATGTTGACGAGTAGAGGGAGGAAGACGTATCGACGGATCCCCGGCAGCCCGATCAGCTTCCAACCCTGCGAAAAATAGTAGACGCCACTGCGCGGGGTCGTTACGGATGATGAAACCATAGTCAGGTGATACTCCTTTTTTAACATCCAGGCTGAATGTCGGGCTATTTTATCGGGTTAGCCGACAATAACCAGTTAGGAAATGTTCGAAAAAACAGCAAAAAGCACGATTTAGTTCATCTTTATGTAGTGAAAGCCCCAGACGCACTTGCACTTGATGTAATCGGCAAATACTCTTAGTGAGTAAATGTTTGCCGTGGTGGCAAGGTGTTAGAACAACAGAGAATATAATGATGCAGGATTTGCGTCTGATATTAATCATTGTTGGCGCGATCGCCATAATCGCTTTACTGGTGCACGGTTTTTGGACCAGCCGTAAAGAACGTTCCTCGATGTTTCGCGATCGCCCACTGAAACGTATGAAGTCTCGCGACGATGAAGAGTCGGAAGGCGACGACTTTGATGACAATGTTGAAGGCGTCGGTGAAGTCCGGGTTCATCGGGCGAGTCATGCGCCGAACGGCGTTCATGGGGAGCATGAAGCACCTCGTCAGCCGCCGCAGCACCAGTATCAGCCTCCTTATGAGCGTCAGGCGCAGCAGCCTGTGCGCCCGGAAGAGCCTGCCCGTGCACCGCAGCAGCCGCATCAGCAGCCAGTTCACCCTCAGGCTCCGGTTCAGCAACCGCATTATGCCGCGCCGACGCAGCAGCCGGTGACACAGCCCGTGCAGCCCCAGCAGCCGCCGCAAACGCAGCCACAGCAATCGCCGCAGCCACAGCAACATGTGCAGCAACCCGTTCAGCATGTGCAGCAGCCGGTTCAACAGCAGCCTGTTGCCGCTCCGCAGCCGCAGCCGACGCCTGAACCTCCGGCCCCTGAGCCGCAGCCGGCAGCGCCGCAGCCTAAAGAGCGCAAGGAGACGGTCATCGTGATGAACGTCGCCGCGCATCATGGCTCGCAGCTTAACGGCGAGCTGCTCATCAACAGTATCCAGCAGGCGGGCTTCAAATTTGGCGATATGAATATTTTCCATCGTCACCTGAGCCCGGACGGTAGCGGCCAGGTGCTTTTCAGTCTGGCGAATATGGTTAAACCTGGCACCTTTAATCCGGACAGCATGGCGGATATGATGACCCCTGGGGTGACTATCTTTATGCAGGTTCCGTCCTTTGGCGATGAACTGCAAAACTTTAAGCTGATGCTGCAGTCCGCGCAGTACATTGCCGATGAAGTCGGTGGCGTGGTGCTGGACGACCAGCGTCGTATGATGACGCCGCAAAAACTGCGTGAATATCAGGATCGCATTCGTGAAGTAAAAGAGGCGAACGCCTGATCCCGCTTTTTGCGTTTAATCTACTTATCCTGAACCCCCGCCCGTCGGGGGTTTTTTATCATTGATGGTGTGATATGGAATCGAACGAACAAAAACTGACTGAACTGCGAACCACGCTTCGCCATCATGAATATCTCTACCACGTCATGGATACGCCGGAAATTCCTGATGCGGAATACGACCGGTTAATGCGTGAACTGCGCGAGCTGGAAGCTCAGCACCCGGAGCTGATCACCCCAGACTCGCCCACCCAGCGCGTCGGCGCCGCACCGCTAGCCTCCTTTAGCCAGATCCGCCATGAAGTTCCGATGCTGTCGCTCGATAACGTCTTTGATGAGGAGAGTTTCCTCGCGTTTAACAAGCGGGTGCAGGACCGTCTGAAAAATAGTGATGATCTTACCTACTGCTGCGAGCTCAAGCTGGATGGCCTGGCGGTCAGTATCCTCTATGAGAACGGCTTGCTGGTACAGGCGGCGACCCGCGGAGATGGAACGACCGGTGAAGATATTACCTCCAACGTGCGTACCATCCGCGCGATCCCCCTGAAGCTACGCGGCGACAATATTCCGCAGCGGCTTGAGGTTCGCGGAGAGGTGTTTCTGCCGCAGGCAGGGTTCGAAAAAATTAATGAAGAGGCCCGGCGAACCGGGGGGAAAGTCTTTGCTAACCCGCGTAACGCCGCAGCAGGTTCTTTACGTCAGCTCGATCCGCGGATTACCGCGAAGCGTCCGCTCACTTTCTTTTGCTATGGCGTGGGCGTGCTGGAAGGCGGCGAGCTGCCGGCCAGCCACTCGGCACGCTTGCAGCAGTTTAAGTTCTGGGGGCTGCCGGTCAGCGAGCGCGTAAAACTCTGCCATACGCCAGAGGAAGTGCTTACTTACTATCGCAAGGTGGAAGAAGATCGACCGAATCTGGGATTTGATATCGACGGAGTGGTGATCAAAGTCGATTCGCTTGCGTTACAGGAACAGCTTGGCTTCGTAGCCCGCGCGCCGCGCTGGGCGGTGGCGTTTAAGTTTCCGGCGCAGGAGCAGATGACTTTCGTGCGCGACGTTGAGTTTCAGGTCGGGCGAACCGGCGCCATCACGCCGGTTGCGCGTCTTGAGCCGGTACACGTCGCCGGAGTACTGGTCAGCAACGCGACCCTCCATAATGCCGATGAAATCGAGCGCCTGGGACTGCGCATCGGCGATAAGGTAGTTATTCGTCGTGCCGGAGATGTGATTCCCCAGGTCGTGAACGTTGTGCTCTCAGAACGCCCGGAAGAGACGCGGGAAATCGTGTTCCCAACCCATTGTCCGGTATGCCACTCCGACGTCGAACGCGTTGAAGGCGAAGTGGTAACGCGCTGTACCGGCGGATTGATCTGCGGCGCGCAGCGCAAAGAGTCGCTCAAGCATTTTGTCTCCCGTCGCGCTCTGGACGTCGATGGTATGGGCGATAAAATCATCGATCAGCTGGTAGAAAAAGAGTATGTGCACACGCCAGCCGATCTCTTTCAGCTGACGCCGGGTAAACTCACCGGGCTCGATCGCATGGGGCCAAAATCAGCGCAGAACATCGTGGATGCCCTGGAGAAGTCAAAAGAGACCACCTTCGCTCGTTTTCTTTATGCGCTGGGGATCCGTGAAGTGGGTGAGGCGACGGCAGCCGGTTTAGCGGCCCACTTTGGCACTATTGAGGCGCTTGAGCAGGCCTCGATTGACGATCTGCAAAAAGTGCCGGATGTCGGGATTGTCGTCGCCACGCACGTGCGTAATTTCTTTGCCGAAGAGAGCAACCGCGAAGTTATCGCTCAGCTGCGTAAAGAGGGCGTCCGCTGGCCTGCGCCGGTGGTGGTCAATGCTGAAGAGATTGATAGCCCGTTCGCCGGAAAAACGATTGTTCTGACCGGTAGCCTGACCCAGCTCTCTCGTGATGATGCGAAAGCGCAGCTGGTTGCGCTGGGCGCGAAGGTTGCGGGCAGCGTGTCGAAGAAAACCGACCTGGTTATCGCCGGGGAGGCTGCGGGTTCTAAGCTCGCTAAAGCGCAGGAGCTGGGAATTGCGGTAATCGATGAAGACGAAATGCTGCGCCTGCTCGGAGAGTCGCGTGGATAAAGAGCAGCTTATTGAAATTGCCAATACGGAAATGCCGTTTGGCAAGTACAAAGGCCGTCGATTAATTGATGTGCCGGAAGAGTATCTGCTGTGGTTTGCCCGTAAGGATCAATTTCCTGCCGGGCATCTCGGCGAACTGATGGCATTAACCCTGTTGATTAAAACAGAGGGGCTGACCGGTCTGGTCCAGCCCCTTAAGCGTCCGCGTTAAGCTTCGGAGGCGCGGTTTTTTTCCTGCGCCTGCAATGCTTCGGCCTGGCGCTTATAGCGCCTCGCCAGCACTGCGCACACCATGAGCTGAATCTGATGGAAGATCATCAGCGGCAGCACCATGATCCCCAGGATTGAGGTCGGGAAGAGAATATTGGCCATTGGAATGCCGTTCGCCAGGCTCTTTTTCGACCCGCAGAAGACAATCGTAATTTCATCCGCTTTATTAAACCCACACCTGCGCGCTACAAACACGTTAATAGCTATCACAATTGCCAGCAGCACGATGCTGACAATAACGATGAACAGCAGCGATCCGATACCCACTTTGTGCCAGATACCGTTCACGACTGCCTCGCTGAATGCCGAATAAACGACCAGCAGGATAGAGGTCTGATCGGTTTTTGAGATCCACTTTTTATGTTTTGTCACCCAGTTGCCAATCCATGGGCGAGAAAGATGCCCCAGCACAAACGGCAGCAGCAGCTGCAGCATGATTTTACCAACCTGCTCCAGACTCCCGCCCGCGCCGTGCAGATTCATCAGCAGGCCGACCAGCAAAGGCGAAATGAAGATCCCCAGCAGGCTTGAGGCCGAGGCCGAGCATACCGCTGCCGCCACGTTACCGCCCGCCAGGGAAGTAAACGCGATGGCCGACTGGACGGTGGCTGGCAGAATGCAGAGATAAATAAACCCGGTGTATAGCGCCGGATCGACGTTGACAGGCGCCCACCAGGCAAACAGCACGCCAAGCACGGGAAAAACGATAAACGTGCTGCACATGACCCAGAGATGTAAACGCCAGTGGCTTCCTCCGGCAACGATCGCCTCACGCGAGAGTTTGGCGCCGTGCATAAAAAACAGCAGCGCGATGGCGGCGGTAGTTAAATGCTCAAAGAAGGGGACAAATCCGCCGCGAGCAGGAAAAAAAGAGGCCAGCAGGACGACGGTGACTAACGTTAGGGTGAATGGATCGAGAATGCGGAAAAATTTCATAAACGCTCCTGAAAATCGATGTCGCTATTGTGCTTTCTTTAGTTTGAGAAATAAAATCGATTTATTGCATCTATTCATGAAAAAAAGAGATGAATTACTCGCTACGACAGTTGAAGGTTTTTGTGACCGTTGCTCGCGTCAAAAGCTTTAGCCGGGCAGGGGAGAGTATTGGCCTTAGCCAGTCAGCGGTAAGCCATAGCGTGAAAGAGCTGGAGCATCAGACCGGGGTACGCTTGCTTGACCGAACGACGCGCGAAGTGGTGCTTACGGAGGCCGGCCAGCAGCTCGCGGCCCGGCTTGATCGTCTGTTGGATGAACTAAACGGCACGCTGCGAGAGGCCGGACGCGTCGGGCAGCAGCTGATGGGAACCGTCCGGGTGGCGGCCAGCCAGACTATTTCCGCCCATCTTATCCCGCAGTGCATTGCCGACAGCAACCGTCGTTATCCGGAAATCGATTTCGTACTACACGACCGCCCCCAGCAGTGGGTGCTGGAGAGTATCCGCCAGGGGGAAGTGGATTTTGGCATTGTGATCGATCCTGGCGCTGCTACCGATTTACAGTGTGAGACGGTGCTCGCCGAACCTTTTCTGTTGCTTTGCCGTAGCGATCACCCTTTTGCCGGACGGAGCGCGGTGAACTGGCAAGACCTCCAGCAGCAGCGGCTGGTTCTGCAGGATTATGCTTCTGGTAGTCGTCCGCTGATTGACGCCGCGCTCTCGGGATTTGCCGTTAAAGCGAATATCGTGCAGGAAATCGGTCATCCGGCCACGCTATTTCCGATGGTTGAGTCGGGGATAGGTATCAGTATTTTACCCGCATTAGCGCTGCCGCTTCCTCAGGGCAGCCATTTGCAGGTGAAACGACTCACTCCGGTGGTGGAGCGTCAGCTGATGCTGGCGCGGCGTAAAAATCGCTCGCTTTCAACTGCCGCAGAAGCGCTGTGGGAGGTGGTGCGGCATCAGGCTGGCCAGCTGACCGCTTTGCGCGAGAATGACCCCTTGTATCAGAAATGAAATCAATAGCTTTTTGATATCGAACGTCCGGGAAAACTGTATTGGTAATCGATTGCGTACCCTCGTTATAACATCATGGTAGCCAATTAACTTATCGATTCTTCAGTTTCTAAGGACAGCTTATGAGCGACACGCTTTTTTCACAGAACCCATGGTATAGCGCAGACATCATTCGCGGACATAAGCCGGACTTTATGCCGCGGGTGGCTTTTATTCTTGGTTCGGGTCTTGGGGCGCTAGCGGAGCAAATTGAAGATGCAGTGGCAATTTCATACGAGAAGCTGCCTGGATTCCCGGTGAGTACCGTTCACGGCCATGCCGGCGAGCTGGTGTTGGGAAACCTGGCTGGCGTACCGGTTGCCTGCATGAAGGGGCGCGGGCACTTCTACGAAGGGCGCGGCATGACGGTCATGACCGATGCCATCCGTACGCTAAAGCTTCTGGGATGTGAACTGCTGTTTTGTACTAACGCGGCCGGTTCTCTTCGTCCAGAAGTGGGGCCGGGAAGTCTGGTGGCGCTGAGCGATCATCTTAATACTATGCCGGGTACGCCGATGGTGGGCCTGAATGATGAACGCTTCGGCGAGCGCTTTTTCTCGCTGGCAAATGCCTATGATGCGGATTATCGCGCCGTTCTGCAGCGCGTTGCGGCAGAGGAGGGTTTTCCGCTGACTGAAGGCGTATTTGTCTCCTATCCCGGGCCGAATTTTGAAACGGCGGCTGAGATCCGCATGATGCAAATTATCGGCGGCGATGTGGTGGGGATGTCCGTGGTGCCGGAGGTGATAAGCGCCCGCCATTGCGGGTTGAAAGTGGTGGCTGTTGCAGCGATTACTAATCTGGCTGAAGGTCTGGGCGATGTGAAGTTATCCCACGCGCAAACCCTGGCAGCGGCCGAACTCTCCCGGCAGAACTTTATCAACCTGATCTGCGGCTTCTTACGCAAACTGGCCTGAAAATAATAAATATTGACCCCGCTTGCGGGGTCTTACTTTAATGGCAAGGAACGGAAAAAATGGGTATCGCTTCTCGCTTAAAGCTCATGTCGTTTTTGCAATATTTTATCTGGGGAAGCTGGCTGGTCACCCTGGGTTCTTACATGATCAATACGCTGCATTTCACCGGCGCAAACGTCGGCATGGTGTATAGCTCCAAGGGGCTGGCGGCCATTATCATGCCCGGCATCATGGGGATCATTGCCGATAAATGGCTTCGTGCAGAACGGGCCTATATGTTCTGCCATTTGGTTGGCGCGGGAGTGCTTCTTTATGCGACGACCGTGAACGATCCGGATACGATGTTCTGGGTGATGCTCATTAACGCGATGGCCTACATGCCCACTATCTCCTTGTCTAACAGCGTCTGCTATTCATGTCTGTCGCAGTCCGGCCAGGATCCGGCGACCGCGTTTCCTCCCATTCGCGTTTTTGGCACTCTCGGTTTTATTGCCGCAATGTGGACGGTGAGCCTGATGGGGCTGGAGTTAAGCAGCGCACAGCTATATATCGCCTCTGCCGCGTCGCTATTACTGGCGATTTATGCATTTACGTTACCGAAAATTCCTGTCGTTGAGAAGAAAGCCGGAACCACCCTGGCCAGCCGGCTGGGGCTGGATGCCTTCGTGTTATTTAAAAATCCGCGGATGGCCATTTTCTTCTTTTTTGCGATGATGCTGGGAGCGGTACTGCAAATAACTAACGTCTTCGGTAATCCTTTCCTGCATGATTTTGCCCGTAATCCGGAGTTTGCCGACAGCTTTGTCGTACGTTATCCCTCAATTTTGCTTTCGGTGTCGCAGATGGCGGAGGTCGCTTTCATCCTCACCATACCGTTCTTTCTTAAACGCTTTGGCATTAAAACAGTCATGCTGATGAGTATGCTGGCATGGACGCTGCGCTTTGGCCTTTTCGCCTTTGGCGATCCCTCTCCGTTCGGTTTTGTGTTGCTGCTGATGTCGATGATTGTTTACGGCTGCGCATTCGACTTCTTTAATATTTCTGGATCGGTATTTGTTGAGCAGGAGGTCAGTGCCAATATTCGCGCCAGCGCCCAAGGCCTGTTTATGACCATGGTGAACGGCATTGGAGCATGGGTTGGTTCAGTTCTGAGCGGTATGGCCGTTGATTACTTCTCTATTGATGGCGTAAAAGAGTGGCAGACTATCTGGCTGGTGTTCGCCGCCTATTCATTACTGCTGGCGGTTATTTTTGCCCTGTTCTTCCGTTATCAACATGAGCCTGAGAAACTTATCAACAAAGCGCTGACGCATTAATCTTCTTCAGCGGCGGAGTTTATACTCTGCCGTTTCATTTTCCAGGATGCAGTGTGGTAACTTTGCGCATTATCCTTCGCCTCAGGAGCGCATGTCCCATGGAACGCACGCATCGTATCGATCTGAAATTATTGCGCTATTTTCTGGCTGTCGCAGAAGAGCTGCATTTTGGTCGTGCGGCTGCCCGTCTGAACATGTCGCAACCGCCGCTTAGTATCCACATCAAGGAGCTGGAGCAGCAGCTCGGTACGCTGCTGTTTGTTCGCCACTCTCGTAGCGTGGCGTTGACCCATGCTGGAAAAATTCTGATGGAGGAGTCCCGCCGCCTGCTTTCCAGCGCCAATCAGGCGCTGGCGCGAGTTGAGCAGATTGGCCGGGGTGAGGCGGGGAGGGTAGAATTGGGCGTGATAGGTACGGCGATGTGGGGGAAAATGCGCCCGGTAATGCGGCGTTTTTTGAAAGAGAACCCTAACGTAGAGGTGCTTTTCCGCGAGAACATGCCCGCCATGCAGATGGCGATGCTGGAGCGACGGGAGCTGGATGCCGGCGTGTGGCGGATGGCGACAGCGCCTACGCCAGGATTTACCAGCCTGCGTTTGCACGAGTCCTCTTTTCTGGTGGCCATGCCGGAGGAGCATCCGCTGGCGGTGCGTGAGGCGATCCCGCTTGCGGCGCTGCGTAACGAATATTTTGTTACGATGCCTTCAATACATACCGACTGGACGTTTTTGCAGCGCGTCTGTCAGAGTGCCGGATTCTTGCCGATGATTATCCGTGAAGTGATGGAGCCGCAAACGGTACTGGCTATGGTCAGCATGGGAATTGGCATTACGCTCATCGCCGATAGCTATGCGCAAATGACCTGGCCGGGCGTTGTGTTTCGTCCGCTGGAAGAGCGCATACCCGCTGACTTGTATATTGTCTATGACCAACAACAGGCGATGCCCGCGCTGGAGAAGCTGGTAGCGGTGCTGGTGAATTGATGGTCAGTGCCGGATAGCAAGATGAAGGCCTGTGCCGGTTTCGTATATTGCAGATAGTAAAAAAGCGCCTTTAGGGCGCTTTTTTACATTGGTGGGTCGTGCAGGATGACTCGCTTCGCGTGCCCTTCGGGCCGTCGCCGCAGGCGGCTCCGTTGTCTCTCTTCGCTACTCGTCTCATCCTGAGACTCGCCCTTCGGGCAACGCTACGCGTTGTACAAAATTGTTCCCGACAATTTTGTCGACTCGAACCTGCAGCAGGTTCGAATCTTTTGAATCGCAGATAGCAAAAAAGCGCCTTTAGGGCGCTTTTTTGCATTGGTGGGTCGTGCAGAATCCTGACTCAAGGTTTAACCCTTTGAATTTCCAGATAATACAACACAACAACCAATCACTGTGGGCCACAGTATAGGCCCAAATCTCCAAACCGCAAGAGGAAATCAATCAATATGGTTTAATTGGCTAACTTTTAGTCTCATACAAACCTATTGATACTAACAAGGCAAACCTTCATTCCACACCTAAGCGATCTGATGGTAACAAATCATAGCCTACAAGGCGTTAAAGTTCTTGACTTTCACAGCGCTGTAAAAGATTGAATGAAAATCATATGGAGACTGGTTATATAACAAGGTTCCTAAATGAAAGAGAAAATAATCGGTTATGGTAATAAATCCCAGAAGTCTTCTTGGCATGCGATTTTGACATTGTCAATATCAGCCATTATTTTTGTTACAGCAGAGCTTTTGCCGATTGGTGTATTGCAAGAAATAGGCCAGACATATGGTAAGTCGATTGGTGAGATTGGACTTATCGTGACAGGATACGCTTGGGTAGTTGCTTTTTCTGCAATATCAGCAACTTCCTGTTTTTTAAAATTTGAAAGAAGAAAACTAATAGTTTTTATTCTCATGGTATTTGGTATATCAAACATTATAGTATCTCAATCATCTAATATAATTATATTATATATTGGAAGGATATTAGGTGCATTTTCCCATGGAATATTTTGGTCAATTGTAGGCCCATTAGCCGTAAGTTTAGTCTCAGATAAAGAAAAGGCTAAAGCAACTTCATTAGTTTTTGGAGGAATAGCTATTGCATCAGTAGCAGTCGTACCCTTAGCAACATTTATCTCTCAAAACATCAGTTGGGAATTATCATTTCTTTTTATTGGTTTGACGGGGATTGCTCTTAGCCTAATTACTCTGATTACCATGCCAAAAATCATTCCATTCGACTTGAAAAAAGACATATCTTTAAAAAAAGTGATAACTCGCCCATATTTACGCAGAACATATCCTGTGACCGCTTTGGCAATATGTGGGAATTATTGTGCTTTTACATATATTGGTCTTCTTATTGAAAAGCAAGCAGGATTTTCACATGATAAACTACCAGTGCTTTTACTGTTATTTGGAATATCGGGTGTTGTGGGGAATTTTATTAGTGGGTTAATTAAAGACAAGTATTTGGTTGTTGCTACTAGATGGATACTTCTCCTTATGATATTGGCTGTGACTGGATTTAGTGTACTGCCTAATATCAGAAGTGTCGGTGTCATTTATCTCATGATTATTGCTTGGGGGGCTGGCATCTGTGCAATTACAGTAACCCTTCAATCAATAGTTTTAAATTTATCTGCTGATTCTGGAGAGAGAGCATCTTCGGTTCATGTAGCAATGTTTAACATTGGCATAGGGTCTGGTGCTTTTTTAGGGGGGGTTATAATTAATGAATTCAATATTGCTATTGTAGCATTATCAGCGTCAATATTTATGGGGGGGGCTCTTGTTTTATTACTACCAAAAATCACGTTAAATATCTATGAATAATTCATTATTGTAAATCATTCTTTATATAAAAGAAGGAGTGCATACTATGAAATTTAATACTAATTCGAATAATAAACCTTATCGTGTCGGGATGGTTGGCGCTGGATTTATGGCAAAGTTACACAGTTTATCCATGCGAAATATTTCAGGTTTGATGGATGATCCCGAAGCACGTTTTGAGTTAGTACGAATTGTAGATGTGGACAGGCAAGCAGCGCAACGTGAGGCAGAACGTTGGGGATGGAAAGAATCAGGCACAGACTGGACGTCAATTACAAATGATGATTCTATTGATATCATTGATATTGCAACACCTAATAATAGTCACTATGAAATTTGTCTCGAAGCCTTCGCAAAAGGGAAAAACGTACTTTGTGAAAAACCTTTATCAACAAATAGTAAAAATGCAGAAATAATGGCGAAAAAGGCAATAGAGTCAGGAAAAGTACATATGGTTAATTTTACATATCGTGCGTGGCCTGCTATTGCACAAGCGAAGAAAATTATTGAAAGTGGCGAAATTGGATCAATTCGTCATTTTGAAGGTCATTTTTTACAGGACCATAACAATGACCCTACAATCCCATTGCATTGGCGTTTTAAAGAAGAACCAGCAGGAGCGGGTGCCTTAGGTGATGTAGGTGCACATATTATCGACTTAGCTCGTTTTCTTGTTGGTGAGTTTGATAGTGTATCGGCTGTAATGCAACGTTTTATTACTGAGCGACCGTTAGTCGGGGATCGTTCAAGAAAAGGGGCTGTAGAGGTAGATGATTTTACCTGTTCGTTGGTGAATTTCAAAAATGGCGCAACTGGAACAATCAAGGCAGGTTGGGCACTGCCGGGTTACAAGAATGATGTCTTCTTTAATGTCGTTGGCGATAAAGGTGCTCTCCGATTCAGTTGGCAGCGCAGTAATGAACTTCAATATTTTGATAGTCGAGATCCATCTTCACTGTCAGGTTTCCGAACGATTCTAATCGGAAGGGCCCATCCTGGAGCTGAACTCTTTTGGTTCCCAGACTTAGGAGGAGAATTGGGGGTTGGTGTTACAGGTCAAGGCATTGGGTACGGTGAAGCATTCGCACTTAGCTTTAAGCACTTTGCTGAAGTATTAAAATTAGGAAAATCCAGTGCGCCTGATTTCATTGATGGACTTAGATGTTGCGAAATTATTGATGCGATCAAGCTATCATCTACAACACATAAATGGCAGAAAGTTAGTTTCGCAGATATATAACTTAAACGACGGTGCCAACAGGAGAAAAGACACCGTCATAATCCACTAATATAATTTAAATAATTATTTAACAACAGTCCCAGTGGAGGATAATATGGCGAAGCAAGAAATAAAATCTCTAACTGGACTGCGTGGTATTGCAGCAGTTATAGTGATGTTCTACCATTTTAATTTGGCACATGCGTTAACTAGTCATTCCGCTACGATAATGGGGCATGGTTATTTAATGGTTGATTTGTTTTTCGTACTATCGGGATTTGTTATTTCAATGACTTATGGAGAATGGTTTGCAAATTCGATAGATAGAAAAGCCTTTTTGAAATATGTCTTTAGAAGAATTGCGAGAATTTATCCTCTTTATTTTTTCATGATCTGCACTGCATCTATATTGGTAGCGACAGGATGGATGGATCGCTGGCCAGGGCCTGCAGTTATAGTATCAGCGTTAATTAATTTTTCCATGTTACAAACCTTATTAGGCGTACCCACATTGAATACTCCCGGGTGGTCTGTGAGTGCAGAATGGGTAGCCAGTATACTGTTTCCATTTATTTCCTTTTTATTCCATCGTTATGGATGGAAATTAATTTTGTTATTTTTTGTTGTCTCTATTCTGGCTTACCCTTTTATAGCAATTGCTCCGGAATTAATTCACGAGCCAAAACGCTCCGGAATAATGGATATATGGCATTATGAAACAATATATCCTGTTATAAGGGCTGTCGCTGGGTTTATTGTAGGGATGGTTTTATTTAACATAAGTAAGTTAGATATTGTAATGAAGATAATTATGGCTCCAGGATTGTCATTATGTATGTTGTTATTTATAATTTTCAGTATGACGTTTAAAAATGCTGACTTTATTATTATCGCTCTATTTCCTATTTTTGTCCTGAGTCTGGTGAATGAGAAGTCTTTAGTAGGACGATTAATGAGTTCAAAATTAATATATCGCCTTGGCGTACTTTCATATAGTATTTATTTGATCCATAATCAGTTGAATTACTTTATGTTAGTTATCAAAAGTCATATACTTAGTGAAGGAATTAATGAACAAGGAGCGACAATATTATCCTGTATACTGTTTGCCCTTATCACCATATTACTTTCTGAAATAACATTTCGCTATGTTGAAAAACCAGCAAGGGATTACCTGAGAAAAATGCAGTTATTTACTCCCAGAGAACCATCTGCGGCAAAATGAAAGAACAGGCATAGGTGGCTATGCCTATTTTTATAGATGGGAAATGTGTTTTTCTAATATTAAGCACTTAATTTCATACTTTCGGTAAGGAATTTATTAATCAAAAATAATGCACGGCTGTTTTTGTCGAAATCTTGTTGTATTTTATTTCGTTGCTCTTGAAGAGTTGCAACAATTAATGGGCATGGTGAGATCCTAAGAGGCTCACTCACAATGCATGGCATTAATACACGAACAGCATCTAGAGTCAATCCAGCTTCCTGTAGGGACTTGATACTCTGAATTATTATTAAGTCTTGCTGAGAAAAATTACGGTATCCTGACAAAGTCCTTTCAGGTCTGAGTAATCCCTGTTCTTCGTAATAGCGTATCATTCGAGGGCTGATACCAGTCTTATTTGATAACTCTTTAATTCTCATAAGTTACCTCATATTTTTGACAGCTACAATAGATTATAATCAACATATACCCCTGCAAGGAGTAATGTCAAGGTAGTCACTAATGACTATAATTTGGCACATACATTAAATCATTTAATGTATTGAATTACAAATATTTTTGTTTTTTTGTGAAGCAAGGTTTTTTAATTATCATCCGGTATAAATATATAAGTATAAGCTATATTAGTCAGCGCCTCCCCACTCAATAATATATTCATATTACTTTTTTGTATTACTCGTATGTTTTTATACGCCATGTATCGATACCCTACTTATTTATTATTATTCTAACTGATAAAAGCTAATAAAAAAATAAGATAATAAAAATGACAAAAAATCTTGACCTTAACAGCACTGTTAACCCCGATAATAACTACGTACCTTTATTGAGGAGTAGATAATGTATAAAGTAAAAGTCTCAAATGCTACGGTAACATTCCATGCGCAGGGGGAAGGCCCGGGACTAATACTTGTCCATGGTACAGGTGCGGACTGGAAAGGAAACTGGGGAGAGATAATTGAAAGTTTTTCCCCTTACCGAAAAGTGGTATGCCCTAATTATTCAGGCTCTGGTGAGACGAAAGATAATGGAGAAGATCTTTCTATTGAAATGTTAGCTGAACAAATAATAGCTGCTGCAGAGGAATCAAAAATAGTGCCCTTCGATATAATGGGTTTTTCTTTAGGCGCAACTCTTACTGCTTATATCGCTGCAGAATATCCAGAGTATGTTAACTCTGTCATCTTGGTTGGAGGTTTCGCTTCAACTGATGACTCACGTAGTCAACTACAATTTAACTTATGGAAGGAACTTATAGAATTCAACCAACCGGTTCTTGCGAAAATAATTATGTTGACTGGGTTCACTCCTGATTTTGTAGCCAGTATGACTATAGCCCAAGTAGAGGAAAATATTAAAAACATCATTGAAAATAATAATTGGGATGGCATGGCAAGACAGGTTGAATTAGATTTGAACGTGAATATAAAAGATCAAATAAGGAAAATAACTAAACCAACTTTAGTGATCGCTAATAATTATGATTATATGGTTTCAAAAGAACGATCATTAGAGTTGGTAAAACTAAACCCCAAATTTGAATATGCGGAAATCGAATCAGGACATTTGGTTGTCCATGAAAAACCTAAAGAGTTGATAGAAATTTCTTTAGAATTCCTTCTTCGCAATAGCAAGGTTAAATAAAGGTTGCAAGTATCATATACAGTAACTTAAAAGAAAGAGGATTTGCTATGAATACCATTGCTAATATCGCTGAAAACATAAAATTAGATTCAGGTTTTTGGAATATTAAATCAAACTTACCAGTTAGTTATACGGTGGAAATCGTACCACATTTATTTGATGTGAGTAATTTAACACTTAGTCAGCTATGTAAGGGAGATAAATCGACTGATTCACGAGTCGTGGTATTCATTGATAAAGATGTTGATAAATTATATGGTGATAAAATAAAAAATTACCTGAAAGTTTCCGGTATTGATTCTGCGTGGTACCTGATTTCAGGTGATGAGGTGTCTAAAAATATTGATAACGTTCTCTACGTTGCAAAAAAAATTTCTGAAAGTGGTCTGCTACGACGTTCGGAAAAGATTTTAGCAATCGGTGGTGGTGTGCTCATGGACGTGGTTGGTTTTACTGCAAATTTATACCGCCGTGGAGTCCCATACATCAGGATTCCTACTACATTGATGGGACAAATAGATGCCGGAATTGGTATTAAAACTGGGATTAATTATTTGCAACACAAAAATAGACTTGGTACTTACTACGCACCAGAAGCAGCACTAATTGATCCTGAATTTTTAAGTACTTTATCTCAACGACATATTGCAAATGGTGTTGCGGAAATTATTAAAATGGCATGCATTAAGGACAAATACTTATTTGAACTCATTGATACCCATTTTCATAGGCTGACAAATATTGACTTTTCTGAATTTAGTGAAATACATCAAGAAATTATGGGCAGGGCTATAGATGGAATGCTCAGAGAATTAGAACCCAACCTTTGGGAAAATGAACTAGAGCGTGTAGTCGATTATGGACACACATTTAGCCCTTCGTTAGAGCTGAAGGCTGATCCGACTCTGTTACATGGCGAGGCGGTTGCGGTAGATATGGCTTTATGCACTGGTTTAGCATTGTCCCGTGGATTAATTACCGAAGAAGAAGGTGATCGTTGTATTCGACTAATACAAAAATGCAAATTACCGATACAACATCCCGTATTTACTATTTCTCTTCTAGAAGATGCGCTGAAAGACACAATTAAACATCGTGATGGATTCCAACGTGTTCCCCTAATGGCATCGATTGGAAATGCCGTATTTATCAACGATTTATGCTATGATGATTTAATGTCGGCGTTTAAATATGTGAAGCAGTTTTCTCTGACTGAATAAACAAGAGGAAGAGGCTAATGGTAATTAAAGCCAAGTCGAATTCTACTTACATATTTGATGTTGGCGGTACGTATTTACGTAGTGCTGAATGGATTTCAGGTCAAGGGCCAACACAAATTTTATCTAGTGCTTCCCCGGGATTTATTCAGTATCCGGGGGAAAGTAGTTGTGAATTGAAAAATAGATTACTTTTTGCTATTGAGAAACGACTTCCTCGTCCTGGAAATTATAATTTAGTTTCGAGTATTAGTCTTGGTGCAGCAATCAACCATCGTTCAGGAGAAGTCTACGGGGCGGCCCCACTTTGGGGCCCCCAGCAGCTAAATGTGAAGCTCACTGATGAATTACATAACCTCCGCCCTGATGTCCATTGGCTTGTTATGAATGATGTGACGGCTATGGCCCTTCATTTCTCACAACAAGATATCTGTCGCTCTGTATCTAAAGCAATGTTGATAACGGTTAGCAGTGGAATTGCTTGTCGAGTTTTCCAGACAACACCTTTCCATATTTCATTTGATTTGGCAGGTCTTCAAGGGGAGATCGGACATCTTCCCGCCGTAGGAACTCTACCGCCCCTTCTTTGTGATTGCGGAGAGACTGGACACATCGCGGCCTATTCTTCTGGAAGAGGTATACGCCGAGTATATGAGTTGCTTTATAAGCAAACATTTAATCAACAGCTAAGATCTGACGATTTTGAGAATTACTTCAAACAAGGTCTTGATAGGCAGGATGTCTTTTGCAAAAAAGTGCTTACTTTAGCTATGCAACCACTTGCTGACTTTATAACTACGGTTCTGGTCATTGATCCATCAATAGAATTGATAGCATTATCAGGAGGAGTTATTGATAGTCTAGGCGAGTATGTGAAACATGCTATATTAGAACGGCTCTATGATAAGGGCCCCTATATAACCTCAAAAAAACATCAGAAGGAATTAACTTTAAGACTGTTTATTTGTCCACCTAATACTGCTAGTGGATTATGGGGGGCTGGTGTTGCAACTGAGCATTTAAAGGAAAGCTGGTTTGCGAATTATATCCCACACAAGGAGCCCTCTGATGTTTAATTCAGCTATTGTATTTAAAGATGGGCATTGCTTTTACCAGCAGCGTCCAATATCAAAATCGAACAAAGGTTTGTATATTAGAATACTATCCGCTGGTCTTTGTGGTACAGATATTCAAATTTTAAAAGGAGAGCGGCATGAAATAACGGATGTCATTGGGCATGAAGGAGTTGGAATTATCACTGAGCATAATAGTTTCGGAGCGAGTTCGTTCTATCCTGGCCAAAAGGTTATCATCAATCCAACAGATGTCAACGACCCAAAATTTCTTTTAGGGCATAATATACCTGGCCTTTTCCAAAAATATGTTTATATTCCGAATGAATCTGTAAAAAATGGTGTGGTAATTCCTGTTGATGAAAATATCCCGAATGAGTTAGCTCCATTGATTGAACCAGTTGCAGTAGCCCTTACTGCATTAGATGTAGTAAAAAAAATAACACCACAGAAATTGGTTATAGTCGGTGGAGGTATCATTGGTAATATTATTGGTATTATATCTCAGCTGAAAAATTTAAAAACACGAACAGTAGTTATTCATCATAATGAGCATTCTTTATATTTTAGCAAGAAGCGTTTATTACCTAATGTAACTCATCTCATTGATGATAAAGATATATACAACTCACTATTTCAGGAGAAAACGGCAGTGTTTGTCGCAACACCTCGTAGCGCAACAAATATTGTCACTTCTAGAGTTCTCGAAAATTTAAAAAGCCACTCGATTGTCGATGTAATTGGAGGTATTGATAAGAATGTATTGGTTAACAACAAATCATCTTCAAAACTTTTGCGAATTAGATCCTGTAATGTTTGCCTTAACGAAGGAGGAGCACAATACCTTCCTGTTTATCCAGAATACATTCTCAATAAAAAAATAGTTGGAAGTTATATTACTAGTCATCGTGGAGTATCTACCTCTGCTTTAGTTGATGCAAAGGCTATGATATCAAATTACAAATTAATTTTTATAAAGTTAATTACACATACTATAGTGTACGATGATTTTTCTCAATTCCTAAATGAGTTGATTTGTTCGAAAACGCGCGTAATCGATGGTAATTATGTACTAAAAGCCGTAATGCTAAATAAAATGGAGTCCCTATGAAAAACACAAAATCAGCTCTCGTCGTGGGTGGTTCTACGGGTATTGGTTTAGGCGTAGCTCAGACGCTAATTGAATTGGGATATGAGGTTCACATAATAAGTAGGAGTGAGCCGAAAATGATTAATAACTCATTCATTTGGCATATGTGTGATTTGCGAGATCCTGAAAGAGCAAAATATACACTTGAATCAATATGTAATGATGGATTTAGTTTTGCTTGTTTTTCTGCGGCATATTATGGTCCTAAACGGTGTAGCTTCCTGGAAACTGACTGGAACTTCTGGCGTGAACAGTCTACTATAATGATTGACGGTCTGTGGTTAACACTAGCCAGCGTTCTTCCTTTCCTATTAATGAATAAGGGTATATTCTTAGGCATATCGTCTGAGGTGGCCATTAATTATGGTCCAGGTCGTGCAAGCTACTCAGCTTGTAAAGCCGCAGCACTAGGACTAATAAATTCCGTCTCTGCCGAGATATCGCCGCATCAGGTTTTAATTACACAGGCTTTACCAGAAGGTATGGTTGACTCACCAGGAATTCGTGCACGTAGAGCTACAGATTTTGATTACTCTTCTTATATGACACCTGATGACTTTAAACCATTTTTGCGTGCACTGGTTATGAATAGAGATTCAACTTTCCATGGCAAAACACTAATGATCAGTAAAAGTGGCACTTGGTCTCTTATCCATTCAAATCATCTCCCCCCTTCTCAATCTTGAATGGGATTAAATATATGATGAATAGACTAGGATTAGTTAGCTGGCGATTACCTGGTGATATTTTTAACACTATATACATATGTAAAAAGTATGATATTAACTTCCTCCAACTTGATTATGGTGGTCATGCACGTGGCCCATTTATTAATAGCTACTGTGCCAAAGACATGAAATTAATAGCACTACAAAATAATGTTAAATTCAGTGCTATAGCACTAAACGTTTTTAATGATATTGGTGTTAATATAAATCCATCTTATTGTAAGAAAATCTTCATTGATGCTCTATCTCTTACAGAGAAATTGGAGGTGTCAACAATTTTCATTCCAGCATTCAGGCTATCCTCTATTAATAATGAACTTGATTTAATAAACACTGCTGGTTTTTTTAGATGGTGCTGCGATGTGGCTGATAGCAACATTACAGTTGCTTCTGAAAATATATTAACACCCGATAAATGTAAGATGCTATGTTTGTTAGTTGGGAGACATAATTTTAAAGTCATTTATGATCCGGCAAATTTATTTTGCAATTCAGTTGATCCCTTCGAGTACCTTGTAGAGATGATGCCCAACATTCACTCTGATATCCATATTAAATCTCCTAATGGAAATTCTCTACTTTCTCTAGAGAAAAACTTTATATCTTTGATTGATTATATTTCATTAATGCCAGAGAGCATTATCTCTAATATCAATTTTTTCCTTGAAAATGATTATCGTATTAATATGAAGGGTGATATTGAGTCTGACATCAGTTGGATTAAAAAACATTCTCCTTTTAGAGGTTATGGTTATGAAAAAACTTTTTAAAGGCTTTTTATTTGATATGGATGGAACTCTTGTTGACTCCACCGCAATAGTGGAAAATACTTGGCGTTCATTTTCTGATAAATATAGTCAGAATTATGATGACGTTATTCAATATGCTCATGGGAGACGCACAAAAGAAACCGTCTTTCATTTCTTAGGAGAAACAGAATCCTCTATGAAGGTTGCGCAACAAATTGAAGCTCATGAGGTTAAGACCACGGACGGAGTTATTGCAGTTCCTGGAGCAAAAAAAATATTGTCACTGATAGATCCTGTTCATTATGCTATTGTAACATCTGCGAATAGAGAATTATGTATAAATCGATTGAAAGCAGCTGATTTATATATACCAAAAATAATAGTTTCTGCTGAGAATGTGTCGAAGGGAAAACCCGAACCCGATGGATATTTGCAAGCTGCTCAGTTGTTAGGAATAAACATTTTCGATATGCTTGTTTTTGAAGATGCGCAAGCTGGAATAATTGCTGCATTAAATAGCGGGGCCTCGCTTGCTGTTATTGGAGGTTGTCAATACGCTGATGGAAAATCATTAGTAAGACGTCTAGATTTTACTTCGTTTGATATAGTCTCAACATCTGATGGTTACTACCTTACGTGGTAGTCATTAGAATAATATCTATGTAAATATTGTTTATTGATAATAGAGATTTATTATGAAAAAAGAAATAACATCACTTTCCTCAAAGGAAATTTATCGTAACAAATGGATGATACTACGAGAAGATAACATCCAAAGATCTGATGGGGGTAAAGGTATATATTCTGTTATCGAAAAGCCTGATTTTACCGTAATAATACCATTGGACGGGGATTCTATCTTTGCTGTCGAACAATATAGATATCCTTTAGAGAGAAGAACTATTGAGCTTCCACAAGGCTCGTGGGAAAATGTATCTTCAGCTAGTTTTATTTCAATAGCTGCAGGCGAGTTAAGGGAAGAAACCGGACTGGAGGCGGGGAAATTTACTTATGTAGGATCTCAGAAAATTGCCCAAGGATATTCAACTCAGGGATATCATATTTATTTAGCTGAGAAATTGAGATATTGCGGGCAGAAACTAGAACCAGAAGAAGTAGGTCTTACTGTTAAAAAAATAAAAATCTCAGACTTCCTTAAGCTAATTTTGGAAGGAGATATAACGGATGCAACTTCTGTGACATCATTCCTTCTTGCTAAGGAGAAAAAACTTATATGAGAAACGAGTTTTTAATACGAATAGCCGTCATTTGTTTACTTTCAACTTTTTGATTCCTCTCATATTCCTTAAGCAGCTTTTTACTTTGCAAATATTAAATCCATTGAATATGACTACAACCCCTTATTAGTTAATGTAATAATTTTTGTCTAAAAATCACCCATAACAAAACGTTATTTTTCTGAATACTAAGTTTGAGTATACAGATTGTATGTACAGTGCATGGAAATAAAATTAGTTAGGATCTATAAACAAGTTACAATAATGTATATCGTAATAACTTTACTGGTATTTTCTTTTACGATTCCCTTCTACCCTCCGTTATATTGGAAGGAATAAAAACTTCTAATTATAAAATAAACATCACATCAATAGATAATTCGTGAATAATTCTTTTTTCTGCCTTGGCAAAACTCGATTAGTGCTAAAGATGAATATATGTCCTTAGCATTAAGAGTTATTGATGCTACGTAACCTAGTTACGAGTATATATTAACCCATCGTTTGTATAGAGCAGAAAAGCATTAATTTTCATACGTACATCAAGTCATTTACACGCAAAAATTTCTTTTCAAATTCAGATGAATGCACAATAACATCTTCAACTTAAAATTACCTTTCAGCATATACTGATTAATTTCCTAATCTTTATATCTGATAGAAGTCAGTTGCAATTGGAACATGCTATCACTGGACTGATAATAAAGGCATCCTGCCAATATACATCTATTAATTTGATGGCAATAAAGAACCAAACATAAAGTCACGCCTGAAATTTTCATTTCTCACTAAATAAGAGCGCTAAAAATATTTACTGATGTTATGTCGGGTTATTTCATCACCAAAAAGGAGCTAACGTTATGCAAAAATATAAATCAAGATTAGCTTTGAGTGAAAGCATGCCAAATTGGCTGACGATCCAAGAGGCTGCGTCTATCCTGAGTGAATTAACCAATAAGCCTATAGCTGAGAGTGAGATATTACGTCATGCATTGAGAGGTTCGATTCTATTATCTATTTATTTTCAATCGTCATTCTCTTTAATGAAAGTTAATGCTGTAAACAACAAGATGAAATTAAGGTTAATATACAATTCTGACGTGCATAGACTTTGCCTGTTAGATAAAAAAAGCTTCCTTAATGGTCGGGGATTAATTCTTAGTACCACTGGCGCTCCCATTTATCCAGCGAGACGAGTTATTGACACTCCGTTAGTAGGTTATGAATATGTTATAGTTCAACATTTATTGGCAAACTATTTAAATCTCCCATTACCCTTATCTGGGGCAAAAGACATAAATTATGGTATTACTGTCATCTTGGATGGAGAGTTGTATCAGTTATATGAAGAAAAAATTTGGGCAGACAGAATTAAAAGTCAGATTATAGAATTGAATAAAATCACTTCTGTTAACATTAGCAAATATTTGTTTTCTTTAAATTATAGCGCCTATAAATATAGCGGTTTCTTCCCTGTATATAACTTACCTCAGGATGCATGCTTTGTTGTTCGTTATTCTGAACTTGAAAAGCTCATCAGTTTATACAGCTTAAACAAGTCTGAATCATCAACGCCTACACGAATATCTACGCCATTATCCCGTCTGTTCTGGCTGGCCTGCAAGCATAATGAGGTCATTAGTCCGTTAATCCGGCAGCCTTATAAACTCCTGTCCATTTTTGAACAGTGGGCTTCAGATGACGGTATTACTGATCGTCTGAGCGGCGACACGCTGAAAAATGCACTGGAGCGGGGTTCTCCTTCTTTTACATCCTTATCTCACTAACCGAGTATTTATCCCTCCCTATACATAACCCGAATTAAGGATCTACTCGCCCTTAATTCGGGTCCATCAACTTTCTTTGCACCTTCCACTGTGTTTTTTTGTTGTCTTCGGACCTAACCGGTTATTTCCACCACAGGAGAAAACTATGACAGCACATCAGTTATTACGTCTGAAACAGGTTGAAGAAAAAACGGGGCTGAAACGCTCACAAATCTACCTGTATATGAAAAACGGCATGTTCCCGTATTCAATTAAGATCGGCCCTTCCAGCGTGGCCTGGCTTGAATCTGAAATTGATGAGTGGATCAACGTCAAATTAGGTAACCGCCAGGGATAAATAATCGCGAACGATGATGAATACGTTTTGTGAAAGGCGCATTCATCTGACTTCGGTTCTTTTTTCATTATTTATTCGCTTGTTTTTGTTTCTGAAATATAGCGCGAGGAGACGAAAGGATGATCCCGTCACTTAATTACGCCGTCTTAACCGACGCCTTACATGCTCTCAAAGAGGGCGATATTCGCCACTGTGAGTCTCTGGGATTCACGTTTGACGAAATGAACGCACTTAATCTGTTATCGCTTGATGAACTGTTTATAGTCAGCCGGTCCGCGGCTCCCTTTGTTTCCGTCAGTATCCGCCATGATGTTCTGCATCATTTACTGGCGCTGGCCCGACAGGAGCACAGACGCCAGAAACAGATTAATCGTGCGATCCGGCAGGGCGGATCGATAGCCCTGCTTCACCTGTATTTTGGCCTCACCTCCAACGACGTGTGTCTTCGTCGCCGGATGCTGGGCGTCAGTGTGCCTAATGGCCGGACACCGGAACCGGATGAAGAGACCGATGCGGTTATCTGGCGGCAATGGCAAAAATGTCGGGTGGATAACCTTGAATCCTCCGAAGCGCTGGGTGCCATGATGCAGGTCACCGAAACGCTGTTATCGCAGACGGAAGGGCTGTCACTTACCACCGTCTGGAAGCGCATCACACTTTGCGAACAGGAAGCCGCTGCCAGGAGGGCTCCCAATGCCGGATGAGATCGACCGCGATCAGGAATTTAATGAGCAGCGACTGGAAGAGATGATTGAACAGAACCGTTTTAAACCGGGAGCAACGCCATCATTATTCCATTGCCGTTTATGCGGTAAACCTATTCCTGAAAAACGACGTCAGACGCTGCCGGGTATCACAACCTGTACCGAATGTCAGGAAAAGCTCGAACGCCGCCGACGTTAATTTTACCGTTAAGACGTGGGGAATTTTCTCTCCACGTCTTTATATTTATTTTTAAATACAAATGACGCTTTATTCTATGTTCTGCATTCCTCCGTTTCTTTCCGCATTATTAACTCCACGCCGATAAACTCTTTTATTTTCATTTTTACTTTTCCGTTCAGAAAATAATTCTCCTCCTTCATCCTGAAAGCGCCATCACCCAATGGCTGAACTGTTGGGCGTTAATTCGTCCGGGCCAGGTATTGCTCTTTAAAAATTAGGAACGGGCTGTCACATAACCACAATTCAGGGTGCCGCTGAATGTTCTCGCTGACCCGTTAAAACCGGAATGCAGAACCGGGATGTGATCAAGAAACATATTTTCAACTGTTTTAATCAAAGAGGGTCAATCATGAGGAAACCCGTTTATTACGCGTATGTTGCCCAGGAAAGTCAGCCGGATGCTCAGGGCGAGAAAAACACGTACTGGACAAAAGTCGGCGTCGCCTTTGCTCACCACGGTAAAGCCGGTCTGAATATTGTCCTGACGCCCGGTATTGCCGTCTCCGGCAAACTGGTCCTGCTGGAACCCCGCGAGGAAAACAGTCAGTCGCAGAGTACGGATCCTGCCGAAATCGCGCAGTAATCTCCCTAATTCTGATCCCACAGCATGCAGCGTCAGCAGATCCTGCATGCCGCCTGTTTCCCGAGGCCATCATGCTTTCCACCACTGCCTTTCTGGCGGCGGCCATGCAGTGCGCCGCCAGTATTCATCCGTCCACGGCACTCGACGTGGCACGGGTGGAATCTGGTTTTAACCCTTATGCCATCGCCGAGATTATCCCGAAGGCCAGAAAAATCTCCGGCGGCAACCCTGTTATCTCCCATCTGCCCGCCAGCCGGGCAGAAGCAGAGCGCATTATCCGTCGCCTTGCCGTACAGGACCGGCGTTACTCCGTCGGGTTGATGCAAATAACCAGCACCAATTTTCGTCACTACGGTGTGACTGCCGCTGACCTGCTTGATCCCTGCACAAATCTGTCCGTTTTTGAACGCATTCTCAGCGACTGCTACCGGCGCGGCGGCTCCCTGAAAAGAGCACTGAGCTGCTATTACTCCGGCAATTTCCGTACCGGGCAACAGCCGGAAGCGGCTTTTTCCGGGACCAGCTATGTGCAGCGGATAGGTTACGTTTCTCCCCGCTATGCCGTACCCGGCACCCGCGAGGACAAATCAACGGCAGCCATTCCCCCGGAAGCCTTTCCTTCCGGTAACGCTTCCCGCCCCCGCGTGATCTGGCCGGGGACCATCGTCCGTGGCGTCCCCGCGAACCTCCGTCAGAAAAACATCACCACCGCACAACTCTCCCCGCCGTCAGTGCGCCGGAGTCTCCCGCAGCCACCCCGTAAGGAGGAAGAATAATGACACGTTTCCACAAGCTAAAGGCGGCAGCCAGCCCCGTTTCTGCCGGTGTGCTGACGGCTTTTTCTGCAACCCCGGTGTTTGCCGACGGGTTTCAGCGGGCAAACACCGTGATGGAGAAAGTCTCCACCGGCCTTCATGGTCTGGCGGCGATCACCATCACCGTGGCCGTGATCTGGGTGGGTTACAAGACGCTCTGGAAAGGCGAAAGCCTGTCCCAGTGCGCCTACATCATCATCGGCGGGATCCTGATTGGCGGGGGCAGTGAGATCGGTGCGCTGCTGATGAGCTGAGAGGTCACCTATGGCAAAGCTGCTTAAGGCAATGAAACGACCGGCGGCACTGTGGGGGGTGCCGATGGTGCCCCTGCTGGGTGTCACGGGTGTCACCATCATCATCGCTGTCTGGACTTCCGTCGCTTTCCTTGCACTGCTCCCGGTTGAGTTTCTGGTGATGAAATCGCTCACCCGGAATGAACCCATGCGGTTCAGTCTGATTGCCGTCTGGCTCAGGGCAAGAGGAAAACCGGCAGCAAACCGTCTGTTTGGCGCAACCGCCTTTATGCCCGTTGAGCATGAGGCTGTCGATATCACGGAGTTTCTCAACGCCATGAAACTGAATCAGTGTGCCACGCTCAGAAAGTACCTCCCGTATTCATCGCATATTCATCCGCATGTTGTCCGCTCACCACACAGTGATCTCTACTGTACCTGGGAACTGACGGGCACCCCGTTTGACTGCGAGTCAGAAGAAACCCTCAGCATTGACCGGAACCAGTTGCACGGACTCATCCGTTCCTTCGAGGGAATGCCGGTTACCTTTTATATCCATAACGTGCGGGAACCGTTCACGGACTCGCTGCATAAAGCGTCCGGCAACCCTTACGCCGATGAAATCAGCCGCCTCTATTATGCCTCGCTGGCGGCGGATCCGTTTCGCCGCAACCGCCTGTTCCTGACTGTCTGCTACCGCCCGTTTGTCCGCCTGGAAAAGGCCGGGCGCAGGCGCATGAAAGACGGTCAGAAACTGAAAGAGCTTGACGCTGCGCTGCGGGAAATGCTGGAAATCAAAGGTTCGCTTGATACCGCACTGTCACGCTACGCGGCACGTCCTCTTGGCACCTTCACCGAAGGCAACGCGGTATTCTCCTCCCAGTTAGCCTTTTATGAGTACCTGCTGACGCACCAGTGGCGCAGGGTGCGCGTCACCCGCGCCGCCGCGTATTCGGTGATGGGGTCGGCGGCGCTGTTCTTTTCGGCGGAGTCCGGGCAGATAAACCACGCCAGCGGTACGCACTATTTCCGTGGGCTGGACGTGAAAGAGTTCCCGGAGGAGACGGCGACAGGGATGATGGACTCGCTGCTGTACGCCCCCTGCGATTATGTGATCACACAGTCTTACACCTGCATGTCACGTGAGGAAGCCCGGAAGGCCCTCAAACGCACCCGCCGTCTGTTAATGAGTTCAGATGATGATGCCGTATCCCAGCGGCTGGATCTGGATGTGGCGCTTGACCTGCTGACATCGGGGAAAATCGCCTACGGGAAACACCATTTCTCCATCATGGTGTTTTCCCGCACGCTGGACAATCTGGTGGCCGATACCGGTGAAATCAGCAATGCCCTGAACAATCTCGGCATTACACCGGCTCCCGCTGAACTTTCGCTTTCAGCTGCATTTATGGCGCAGTTGCCCGGCAACTATCACCTGAGGCCCCGCAAGGGGGAACTGAGCAGCCAGAACTTTGTGGAGCTGGCCGCGCTGCATAATTTCTACCCCGGCAAGCGCGATCACGCCCCCTGGGGAGATGCGATGGCCCTGCTGCGCACCCCGTCAGGGGATGGCTACTACCTGAACCTGCATAACACGCTGGCGGACAAGGACGAGTTCAACGACAAGAACCCGGCCAGCACCTGCATTCTCGGCACCAACGGTTCGGGTAAAACCATGCTGATGACGTTCCTTGAAAACATGCAGCAGAAATATGGCCGCGCGGACAGTTTTTCTCCGGATGCGAAAACCCAACGACTGACCACCGTTTATCTGGACAAGGACCGGGGCGCGGAAATGAACATCCGGGCGCTAGGTGGCCGCTACTTCCGTATCACGCATGGCGATCCCACAGGGTGGAACCCGTTTTCGCTGTCGCCCACGAAACGCAATATCAGTTTCATCAACCAGTTGATGAAACTGCTGTGTACCCGTAACGGCGCAACCATTACGCCCCGTGATGAGCGCCGTCTGAACGACGCCGTACAGGCTGTAATGAGTAATGAACCGCAGTACCGCATCCACGGGATCACCCGCCTGCTTGAGAATCTGCCAGAGCCTGCGACCCGGGAGGCGCAGGAGAACGGCCTGAATATTCGCCTGTCGCAGTGGGCGCAGGGGGGTGAATTCGGCTGGGTGTTTGATAACGCCTCAGACACGTTCGATATCAGCCACTGCGATAACTTTGGCATTGACGGCACGGAGTTTCTGGACGATGCGGACGTCTGTGCGCCGATCTCCTTTTACCTGCTCTACCGCATTACCAGTCTGCTCGACGGGAGACGGCTGGTCATCTTTATGGACGAGTTCTGGAAGTGGCTTCGGGACCCGGTCTTTAAGGATTTCGCCTATAACCGACTGAAAACCATCCGTAAACTCAACGGGATGCTGGTTGTGGGTACTCAGTCCCCGGCGGAGATCATCAGGGATGAAATTGCGCCCGCCGTGATTGAACAGTGCGGGACGCAGATCCTGGCCGCCAACCCCGGCGCTGACCGTTCTCACTATGTGGATGGCATGAAGTTTGAGCCGGAAGTGTTCGATGTGGTGAAGGCTCTGGATCCGCAGGCCCGCCAGTATGTGGTGGTAAAAAATCAGTTCCGGCGCGGCGACACAAAACGCTTTGCCGCTCGCGTGACACTCGATCTCTCCGGTATCGGCAGATACACCCGGGTCATGAGCGGCAGCGCCGACAACCTCGAAATCTTCGATTCCCTGTACCGGGAAGGGATGCAGCCGCATGAATGGCTGGAGCCTTACCTGGCTCAGGCACTCTGACAACTCACAGGAGAACCATGATGAAAAGTCGTTTTTATGCCCTGATTTTCGCGTGCGTATTTTCCAGTCCACTGGCGCACGCCGGTATTCCCGTTCTGGTGGATGCCGATCCGCTGCGTGAAGCCGAATGGCTGAAAGAAGCGCAGCGCTGGATGCAGACCGCACAACATTATCAGAGCCAGATCCAGGCGTATAAAGACCAGCTGGCGACGGCCACCGGCGTCCGTGATATCGCTGACTTTGTGGATCAGGCGAAGAGTCTGAAATCGGATCTGGAGCAACTGCGCAGACCGGGCCAGACACTCAATGACCTGCTGCTCTCCGGCACCACCAGCGGGCAGTTCGATACGCTGTATGCGAAGTACCGGGTTTTCGATACCTGCAATGCGGAACAGTCGGGAAGTTATGCTGATACCTGCAAACAACTGGTCATCAATAAAGCGATTCAGTTTGAGCAGACCGATCAAATCCAGGAGCAGGTCAGTCAGACGCTCGGTGAGATTAACAGTCTCTCGAACCGTATCGCACTTTCTAAAGATTCAAAGGAGTCTCAGGACCTTGCCAACAGTATTCAGCTAAAATCAGTGATGTTGAACACGCTCACTGACCAGTGGGAAATGAGCGTGAAGGTAGCAGAAAAGCGTGAAAAAGTGCTGGAAGACGAGCGTATTAAACAGTGGAATCAGCAACAGTTAAATGCGCCAACCCCTGATTTAAACGGCTAAAGGAGTCTCACATGCGTTTATTAATCCTCTCTTTCCTGACCTTATTATTCGTCGTCATTAGCGGCTGTAAAGAAGAAGCCAAAACGACCCAGTGGTACAGGGATCATCCTGATGAGCTAAAAGAAGTATATGAGAAATGCCAGAAAACTGGCGATGCCTCAGAAAACTGTAAACACGCCAATGAAGCCCATTATCAGATTCAGCAGCTAAATGCGCCCACCCCCGACCTGAATTCATAGTGAGGTTAATATGCCCGGTGGTGTATTTCTGGGTGTTGAAAAACACCTGATAGGAGGAGTCACCGACGCCACAAAGGGACTGATGATGTCATACTCCTCCATGATGGTGGGGCTGGCGGCAACGTCAGCCACCCTCTACATCATGTGGAGGGGATACCAGACCCTGGCGGGTAAGCTGTCCACGCCAATGGAGGATGTCATGTGGGACATCATGAGGATGGCAATCATCCTGTCCTTTGTGGCTAATGTCAGCGGTTATCTTGATGGTGTTATTGACGCCATTAATGGCTTAAAGGAGGGATTTTCCGGTAGCGATAATATATGGCAGTTACTGGATAGTTTATGGGATAAAGCGAAGGTCTTAGGCAAGACGTTACACGATATGGATAACTCAACTTATATAAAAGATGAGGGCATGACCGCTCAGTTTTATGTATGGCTCGGGATATTCGTATTAATGATCGTAACAGCCTTTGTTTCAATGATCGCGGAGGTCATGATTCTGCTGCTGAGTATTACCGCCCCTGTTTTTATCTTTTGTCTGATGTATGGATTTTTACGCCCCATGTTTAATAACTGGCTGCAAAATGTTTTCGCCGCCATATTAACGATTCTGTTTTCTGCGTTGTCGCTACGCATTGTCGTTAATTATTTGAACTCGCGGTTAGATATTGCAACACAAATATCTGCACAAGCCAACATTGTGGAGTTAGGCGCACAGGTCTGTCTGGCCGGTATCTGCGCGGCAATACTGGTTTATCTCTCCGCTAAACTTGCCGCCTCCCTGGCCGGGGCAAGTGCCACCGTCTCCATGCAGGGGCTGGCCGCTGTGGGTATCGGCGCGGGGATGTTTGGTGCCGGAAAACTGGCCGCAGGCGCAGGGAAGCAGACAACCCGCGCCATCCAGGACAACATCCGGGGCTGGCGTGATGCAAACGCCGGTAAACCCGGCAGCGGTCCCGGATACAGCGCGGCTAAAGCCCGTAAATATGCGATTGAGCAGATGATCGCCCGCAATGAAGCCCGGCGACTGGCTCACTCAAGAGAAGCCGCCATTCAGAAATTCCATCATTAAACTTGTCTTCCCTGATCAAAAATTCCCCGTTCCCCCCTGGTGAAAACATAGCCCTGTTTTCATTCCACTGATCTCACTGAGGAAAAATCCTATGAAACGCCTGCTTGCGCTGGCTTTGCTGTGCGTGCTTTCCGGCTGCGCCCGGTCCACTTATCCCCCGGCATTCAGCGGGCAGGGAGCACCTGTGAATACCCCTCAGATTATGGCGGAGTTAAACCATCATGAGTAAACAGACCCTTATTGCGGATTCCCGTACCTTTGAGCAGCAGATGATTGAGCGGGACAAACGCGTCATGAAAGCCGGGTTTATCACCGGCGGCGTGGGCCTGCTTATCGCCGTACTGGCGCTCATCGCCGTGGTGCTGATACTACCCCTGAAACAGACGGTCGTTGAACTGTACACCGTGGATAATCATACCGGGCGGGTGGAGCACGTCACCCGCGCATCAAAGACCAGCCTGACGGCGGAGGACGCTTATCAGAAGGCGATGACCGCCAGCTACGTCAGACTGCGTGAACGGTATGTTTATCCCTCCCTCCAGGATGACTACAGGACGGTACAGATTTACAACAGCCCGCAGGTCAACGATGACTATCTGGCGCTGTATGCCGGTAAAGAGGCCCCGGACAAGGTGTACCAGAACGGGGCGCATGCCGTGCAAATCGACGTCCTGTCAAACCAGCTCACCGATGGTACTGCCCCCGATAAAGTCGCCACCCTCCGCTACAAAAAGACTATCCGCCGCCTCGCGGACAACAGCACCCGCACCGAATACTGGGATGCCCGCCTTACGTTCCATTCCGACCCCGGCAGGGAGATGAGCGATACGGAGCGGGAGGTGAATCCTTTCGGGTTTACCGTGACCAGCTGGCAGGTGGACCGTGAAATCCGGGGAGGTGAATAATGAAACGCAGCATTCTTTTCGCGCTGGTACTGATGATGTGCGGCACGGCATGGAGCGCGGCCATCCCGCAGAGAAGCCGCTTTGATGCCCGCGTTCAGCAGGTGGTTTATAACCCGCTGAACGTCACCGTCGTCAGCACCCGGCCTGGCTTCATGACCACGCTGGTCTTTGACAGCGACGAGGCGGTTATCAGCGCCAGACCCGGCTTTGAGGAGGCGTGGGAAGCCACGCCGGACGCAAACCGGGTCAATATCCGCCCGGTGGCGCTGGTTCAGGGCGCGCCCGGCGCGGACGGCAACACCACCCAGGTGGTTATCCCGCCCAACAGCCGGGACTGGCACACTAATATGCTGGTTGTCACCACCCGGCGTTTATACAACATAGAGCTGAACGTCATTGATGATAAATCACCGCAGCAGCCTGCTTTCGAGGTGAGCTACCGCTATCCAGGCGAAGCCCTGGAGAAAGCCCGCCAGGCGGCGACAGTCAGGCAACGCGAACAGACGCAAAAACAGCAGCAGGCCGACATTCAGCAGGCCCTGGACAGTGCGCAGACGCCGCGCAACTGGGACTACCTTAAATACCCGGGGCGCGACAGTGTCCGGATTGTCCCGGATTTCGCGTACGACGATGGCCGCTTTACCTTCGTGGGCTTCTCCCCGGCCAAATCCATTCCCTCCGTAACCAAAGAGCTGAACGGCCAGGAGCAGGTTGTTAACAGCACTATCCGCAGAAAAGGCAACTTCACTGTACTGGTCATTCAGGAAGTCACTCCCCGTATGGTCCTGCGTTCCGGTAACGCCGTGGTCGGCCTGGAAAATCGTGGTTTCGGCAGAGTCCGGGCCGCTGATGACGCCACGGTGTCCCCGCAGGTCGAACGGGTGGAAAAAACCGCAACCCACTGACGGCTAAGGAGTCATGCAGATGAACGACGAACACCCGTATCCTGAACCTGATGAATCCCGTCCCTCTCCGGCACAGACGGATGACGATATCACCGCGCTGGAGCGCGAGGCCCGTACAAAGCGGGAAGCGGCGCTTCTCACCGCGCAGGACGATGAAAAGAATGATCCGCTACAACCCGCCATCAATAAACTGAAAAAGCGCCGACGCGGGAAAGCCACTGCTTTTCTGGCGCTCGCCGCCGTTGGGCTGATTGCGCTGGCATGGGCGGGCAACTGGGTCTACCGCAACATTCTCTGGCAGCCCGGTGAGGAAAAGCAGCAGGATGCCGCGCCACAGCCGAACCAGAGCGATTACCGGCAGCGTACCGATCTGGGGACGCACGATACCGGAGCCGAAGCGCCGGAACCGGCGGACAACAGTCCGCGTAGTACGACAGCCACCGGGCCGGAGACACCGCCTGAACTCGATAAAACCCGTTTTCTGATTCGCCGGGATAACTCTGCCGCTGCGGCCCAAAACCCGGTCAGGACCCGGCAGCAGGAGATGACGCAGGTATCCTCTGCCGGGCAGTCGTCAGGGACGCCATCCACCGGCTCCGGGCAGCAGACAGACACCCCGTCGCTACCGCCGGAACCGTCCCCGGCAGTGGTCCGGCGTATTCCTTATAACCCGGATCTGTACGTGCCGGAAAATACCGCCATTCCCTGTTCACTGGATTACCGCTTTGTTTCGGACCGGGCAGGGAAAATCCGCTGCACGATCGCCGAAGATATCTGGAGCGCCAGCGGTAATACAAAGCTGATTGAAAAAGGGACCACCGCCACGGGCGTTTACCAGACTGGCGCTGAATCAGGAATGACGCACGGACAGGGACGCGCCTTCCTCATCATCACGAAGCTGCGTACCCGCCAGCCCCCCTATCTTGATATTCCGCTGATCGATACCCGCGCTGCCGGAGAACTGGGAGAGGCTGGCGTTGATGGCTGGATAGATTCGCACTTCTGGAAACGGTTCGGCGGCGCGTTAATGGTCGGCATGATCCCCGATATTGGCGCATGGGCATCCAACAGCTCGGGTAAAAAAGACCGCAATACGGACTATACGGAAAACAGCCGCCAGGCTATGGCGGATATGGCGCGTACCACGCTGGAGAACAGCATCAATATTCCCCCAACGCTCTATAAGAATCAGGGCGAGATCATCAACCTGATCACAGGCGAGGATATTGATTTTTCCAACATCTATACGCTGAGGTTGAAAAATGACCGCTAAGAATATTTCCCTCGACCGCTATAAACAGCGTTTCTTTGGCAACTTTCTGGAGCTTCCCGGTCTGACGGAAATCGCCGTCAACCGTCCAGGCGAACTGTACACAAAAATTAACGGCGTGTGGGAACAGCACGCCGTTCCTTTGAGCTATGAGGATTGCTATAACTTTGCCCGGTGTCTGGCAAAACACCACGGCGACAATATCGAAGATATTAAGCCGGGGCTGTCAGCCACGCTGGAATCTGGTGAACGGTGCCAGGTGATTGTTCCTCCGGCCTGTGAGCGCGATACGGTGTCTGTCACCATCCGTAAGCCATCGAAGGTACAAATCCCGCATCAGTCATATATCGATGCGGGATTTTATAACCGGGTAACAGGCGAGGAAAAAACGGAGACGCACGACGAGGAATTAATTGCATTGTACAATACAAAAAATATTCCTCTGTTTATGGAGAAATGCGTCGAGTACGGTAAAACTCTTGCGGTCGCCGGGGAAACCAGCACCGGGAAAACCACCTATATGAAAATGTTGATAGGGTATATTCCGGTACATCTTCGAATATCAACAATTGAGGACAACCCGGAAATCACGTTCTTTATCCATAAAAACTACGTTCATCTTTTTTATCCGTCAGAATCATCGGATGAAAAAGGGTCTGTCGTCACCCCGGCGAGCCTTTTACGCTGGAATTACCGTATGAACCCTGACCGTATTCTGTTGACAGAAGTTCGCGGCGCGGAAGCCTGGGATTTTCTCAAAATAACAGGTTCCGGCCATGAAGGGAGTATGACCTCCATTCACGCAGGATCAGCAAAAGAAGCAATAGATGGATTTATTACCCGTTGCTATGAAAATCCACAGTGCGCCCAGCTCCCCTATACATTTATGTTACGTAAGGTTCTGGATAGCCTGGACGTGATTGTGAGCATTGATTTAGACGGAAATGTCCGTCGTATGAATGACATTTATTTCCGTCCAATTCATCGAAACCAGTATTTTGAGGAAATGAAAGCATGATAAAGATACTAAAAGTAATCATGTTGGCGGCAATAGTTACCGGATGTTCATCGCCGCCGCCTCCCGTTCCTGTAGAATGGGATAAAGCCGCCGCCCCATTAAATACCAGTTTACCTCAATGGAGTGACAATAACGTTATAGTCCCTTCCCCGGCCGTTAACGGTAAATGGACATCATCAATCAGCGCACAAAGTTTCTACGATACAATATGGACTCCAGCCGTATTTTACGCAGTCGCTCATTCAACACGAATTGTCGTCACTACACAATCCGGCACTGATTTCTTTAATGCCAAAAACTGGCTTCGCCAGAATGGCGCAAAAGGCGTTATTGAATACCAGCCTGTCTTTAATTGTCTGACATGCAGAGAAACCACCATTTATTTCTCTCGCCGATCCATTTAAGCAATACAATCTAATAAGGATTTACCATGAAAAAAACCGTTATCGCGGCGGCGGTATTATGCCTGGCCGCAGGAACTCCAATTTATTCATTTGCCGCTGACCCGTGCGAAGTTGTTCTTTGTATGTACGGGAAAGCAACGGGAAATAGTGGAGGAAGTGAATGCCGCTCCGCAGAAAAGGCTTTCTTTAACATAGTAAAAAAGAATAAGCATGGTTTCTTACCCAACCATACGTTGAATGCGAGAAAAGCATTTCTTGGTGAATGTCCCAGCGCAGACCCGGAGGCAGTAAATAAAATACTGTCTAAGTTCGGTAAGGTCAGAGGATAGTAATAACCCGCATAACACTCCTGTTTACTGCAAAAGGTGCAACATGAAAAAAGAAGACTTATTCATCCGAAACATACACTCGCGCAATCAGGACAGAATATCGGTAGCCCTGGTATATGACACGTTATCAAAAGAAGCCCACAGAGGTTGTGGGCTGTATTATGAGATATACGAAAGCAGGTTTATCGGCCTTTTGCACGATCATCTTTCAGAACTCAATGAGGCTGACGCAAATAAATTAATGAGGTATGCAGAAAGTAAAGGCACGAAAATTGATGATGCGACCTACAGTGAAGCACTGGAAGCGGAAAGGGAATGCAGGGCTGAAATATACCGCGAGCAGATGTAATCACACAAAACATAAGTGTATTGTACAATACACACCCTAACAGGCGGCGGGGGTTTTAAGGCTTCGTTATTTTTGGCTTCAATTTTGAAAAAATTGTTAAGACGAAAAATAACGAAGTGGAGCGTGGAAAGAAAATTCAATTTCGAAGAAATTGTTAATTTTCAGGAACCGCGCCCACCTGCGAACATTCGCCCACAGCGAATTGAGCAGGCCGGGGGGGAGCCGCAAAAATTTTGCCGCCCCAGCGAGCAAAAAGGCACGCCCACGTGCCGTTTTTTGTGGGGGGCTTGCCCCGCACACCGTCGCAGCCAGGCTATATTTCCCGCCCCAGCGGGGAATATGCCGATTAGGCGCGACCAACCCCTTTAAAGCAGCGTTCCGATTTTTTCGAGCTTGCGAGGAAAAATAGGCTAAACGCAGCGTCTTAAAGGGGTTGGTCGCGCGTAGCGGGCGACGGTGTGCCGCCTTTGACTCTGGGGGTTTTGGTGCGGCGTACAGCCACGACATTACCCCCATGCGGCAGGCTATAAGGGCGTCCAGCCCGCATGTACTGGCGCACGCCGTTTCGTACCGGGAAGCATGCTTTCCGGCACATGGCCGCACAGCGGTCACCTTCTTCGTCCCTTACGTTCGCCCCGCCTTTTCGCCCGACACCGTGGGGCGAACTGATGGGGCGATGTCATGGGGCGAATAGCTGACGAAGGAGGCATCATGATTTTAAATAAGCTTGCCGCTTCACTGTCACCGATAGTGAACGGGATGCTGGCACTGCTCGCTTTTGTGCAACAGCAACAACTGATACTGGCGTTATTAGCGGGGCTGACGATGCCGTTTTTTGCATCAATGAAAAGCGATGAACGGCAGAAAGCTCCGCTCTGGAAAAAGCTGATTATTGCTTTTTCCATGCTGTGTTTTCTCTCCGGCACACTGGCTCCGATAGTTATCGGATCCTTTCAGTGGCTGTATAAAATCAGACTCACCAGTGATAATACAGCACTGGCGTGGTCAGTACGGATTGCTTTCACTGTAACCGGGATTATTTTTCATATTATGCTTCGCCGGGTATTCACGCCGGAACTGGACAAAATAAAGAAACGCCTTGTTAAAAAGACCACCCTTGAACGGGAATTACGTACTGATGTCCGCACCGTAAAATCCCAGCTACCGGAAACACTGCATTATGACCCGCTGCATTATATCGACCTGAGTAAAGGGCTATTTATCGGCATGGACAGGGAGAACGAACCAATGTATCTCCCGTTAAAAGACTGGCAGAAACAGCACGCGGATATTATCGGCACCACCGGAGCCGGTAAAGGGGTTGCCACCGGCATATTACTTTATCAAAGTATTCTGGCCGGTGAAGGTGTGTTTGTGATGGACCCCAAGGATGATGAATGGGCACCCCACCTTTACCGCAAAGCCTGCGAGGATGCAGGCAAGCCTTTTGCTTTGATTGACCTGCGGAAACAGCAATACCAGTTAAACCTGATTGAAGATATCACGCCAGATGAACTGGAAGAACTGTTTGTTGCAGGGTTCAGCCTGGCGGAAAAAGGACAGGAATCGGACTTCTATCGTATTGATGACCGAAAAGCCGCGCGTATGGCCGCGCAATTTGTCAGTGATAACCCATCGGCAACAATCCGGGATGTTTATAACGGTGATTACGTTCAGGGTATTGCCGAAAAAATCAAAGCCTTTTTCGGTAAGATTGAGGAACTGGCCTTACTCAATGCCATTAATTCACCGGAGGGTTTTTCACTCCAAAAAATATTTGATGAAGGTGGCTGCTGTTATGTTATCGGCTCCATGCGAAACAGCAAAATTATTACCGCCCAGCGCATGCTGCTGGTTCGCCTTTACCAGCTGGCAGAAAGGCGCGATCGAGTAATAGACGTTCCCCGCCCCATTGCTATTTATCTTTCCGAACTGAAATACCATTTATCCAGGCCATCGCTGGAAGGTTTAGGCGCGGCGCGGGATAAAGGCGTACACATTATTATGGACCACCAGTCCATCGCCGATTTAAAAGACTGCCCGGCAGATTTGAAAGGTGACGCCGTTGTCGGTGCGGTCGTTGAAAATGCCAAATTCAAACTGGTTTACCGGGTTATGGACCCGGATACAGCGGACTGGGTGGCGAGAATGTCAGGCACGATCCAGGTGGATGACGAACTCCGTAAGGCCAAGACGGATAATATGCTGACGGAAACCATCGACTGTGAGCGCACAATCCGCCAGGCCGAACGTTTCTTTATTGACAGCAATATGATCCTGAACCTGCCCGATTTTGTCAGCTTTATCTTTACGACAAAAACGCTACCTTCTGCTTCACTGATTTCACCTATAAAGGTCAGAAAGCGTCAGCTAAAAATCTTTTCGGTTTCCCCCGATATTGCCGCAGCGGCAGCCCCGGTGAAGATCGTGCTGGATTTTGACGAGGATGATAGACCAGCCATGCCGGATGTGATGACAACGCATCCGGCTCTTTTCTTCGACGAAATCGAAGTAAAACCGGCAAAGCCGAAACCTGATGATGAAGAACACCTGTCCCCGCTGGATTTTTAAGGAGCGGTTATGCTGATTTCGTCCTTTCACGAGCGCCAGACGCGTAACAACGAAAAAATAAAACAACTGCTGAATTTCCTTAAAGAAGAAACTTACAGTGATTTTAAAACGCTGATGCAGTTATTTGATTTCAGGGATCATAAGTCGCTTTATTCGCTGCTGGCAAAAACGGAGCGAATGGGGTTAATCCAGAAGCATGTGCTTGAATCACGGACAATCAAGATTTCATTATGGGGGATCACCAGCGACGGGCTGGCGGAGGTGCTAACCCCGAATGATAAAATGTTTCCCGCGAGGTTTGAACCGTCCAGAATTACCGGCTGGACGCTGGAGCATCATCTTGATAATCAGGCCGCCAGGCTTATTCTGGAGAAAAAAGGTGCTTCGGGATGGGTCAACGGCGACCGGACCACCTTTATCAGCCAGTATCAGGTGAAACATCGCCCGGACGGGTTACTGACCTTGCCTGACGGTAACGTTATTGCCATTGAAACCGAGCGCCGCCTGAAAACCCGAGCCCGTTATCAGTCAATCATTGCCTGCCACTTACTGGCCCGTACCAGCAAACAGTGGATTTACGTTTTTTATGTTGTGCCCGATCCACAGAAGAAGCGTGCGCTTGAACTCCTGTTTGACAGCATCAAGCATGTCATCATCAACCATCAGCACGTCCCGCTGGAAGAACGCCACCGCCGGGTGTTTCGCATTTATACCTTTGATGGACTGAAACGCCTGTCACTAGACAGTTCTACGTAAGCTTTTACTTAAGCCATCGTGATGGCCTTACCGGCCTGGCGGCGATACCGCCAGGCCGGTGTATTTTTTTATTCCACTGCGAGGCGCAGACTGTTCGGTACTCGCTGTGCTGCGTTCCGCCTCAGTCTGCGCCTTGCAGCGTTGCCGGTAAAAAATATGGAACCGCATTCCTTTGCGGTTCTCCTGTTCCGGCTTCAGAGTTTATCCATCAGATAACGATGTGCCTTTGAAGCTGCGCTGGCCGCTTTGAAAATATAACGCTTGTCGTTTTTCAGCGCTTTCAGCCAGGAAGCAATATAGCTTTCATGCAGTACCTCTCCATCAATTCCCAGATCCGCCATCAGAAAGGCACTTCCCAGCTCCGCGACAAGTTCTTCCTCTGCATAATCCGCCCTGCCAAACTTCCCTTTCATTTCACGGTTCAGACGTTTTTTGCCACCACTCCAGTGAACCAGCTCATGCAGGCCTGTAGCGTAGAAATTAGCCGCATCTGAAAACAGATGGCGCTCAGGTAGCCAGACTTCATCTGTTGATGGAATGAAAAAGGCGTTTTGTCCTTTCTCGATGATGTTTGCGCCGCTCTTCCTGAACAGGTTTTCAGCCTGCGGCAACGGGTCAAAGGTTGCTTCCGGGCTGACTGTTTCAGTTGTCAGAGCCAGGCCGTCGATTTGCTGAACGTTAAACACTGTGAAAGTTTTAAGCATCGGGATATGCTCAATGTCTCCGGCGTCGTTTTCCTTCTCCAGGGTGGTATAGAAAATGGCTGTTGTACCATGTTCACGCTTGCGAACCTGTCCACCTGCTGCCTGAGCCTGTTTGTAGGTCATCCAGCGTGAATCGCTGAAACCCTGTTTAGATGCACTGCACCATAACAGCATGATATTCATACCACTGTAGGCTGCTCCGGTGGCGTAATTCGATGGCAGACCAGACATGCCGGATACACGCTTCCACGGGCAGGACCACGGTTTTACACTGGCTTCCAGTGCTGCAATGATGTTGTCGGTAACGGTCTGATAAATGTCCGTTCTGGTTTTAGAAAATTTCGTTTTTGAGGAGCCTGACTGCTCCAGCGGGGATACGCTGGTCGCCGCTGCGGCGTTAGGGGCGCTTGTCCGGGTATGCAGGGAAATCGTCATAGTTTTTTCTCCGTCAGTGTGTGATTTTCGTCTTCGTATCGCCTGACGGTTCGCTTTCCCGGCATCGTTCTGTCCTGCAAGGGCGCAGCATGCGTGCCATTTACCCTTGCGGGACGGGTTGTGTTGGGAAACGATTAACAGGAAGCCGATACAGGAACGAAAAGCGCACAGGAGAAAACTTCCCTGCATAGCCGGGCGTAGCGTCCCTTACTTCGCAGCGGTGAGATAAAGAGTCGAAGATTGGCACTGACAAGAATTTCTTATTAGTACTAACATGCTGCCCTGCCGGGCGAGAAGATCACGCTAAACGGGGGCGATTTGTTATTAAATTTTCTCGTTTCGGCATACGTTGCCAGCTATTTCATTAAGCATCCATTTAAAAGCTATATGTATTTACTGACGATCTTTGGCACTCAAGATGAGAAAATTTAATAGGTAAATTACTGCATTAAGATATATTACATGCCTGCAAGACTGTAACAAAATGCAATGAAAACCTTCATCAAAAAATAAATATGATTAGATTTCAGAAGGGGCCTTATGCCCCAACTAAATTTAAGAGAGCTATTGCATAATAGCCTAGGTATATTATTTACTAATAATTTTCTCGACTTTCTTAAAGTCACTCAATGCAGACGAAAGTAGTTCAATTATATCTTCAACTAATTCATCTGACGAAGTATGCATTACCAGCGAGTCAGACGTTTCTTCTTTCAGCCATTGAATATCAAGATTGGTTTTATCACGCAAAAGAATTTCTTCATATGAGAAATCTCTCCATCTGCCGTCTGGACTACTATTTTTAGTCGTATCAGGACTCCAATTGCTCTTACGGCTATTGAAGTTTTCAGCGCAATAGAAGTTGACAAACTCATCAAAATCAGCACGAGACAATTTATTATTCTTGAAGGTTCTGTGAATATTTGTTCTTAAATCGTAAATCCATACTTTTTTAGTTTTAGGATATAAAAGGTCATTGGCATTATCAAAAAACAGAACATTAGCCTTGACACCCTGAGCATAGAAAATACCAGTGGGCAGTCGAAGTATCGTATGCAAATTATAGTCATACAGAAAACTTTTTCTTATTTTTTCACCCGAACCGCCTTCAAAAAGAATATTATCAGGAAAAACGACAGCAGCTTTTCCATCTTTATTCAGCATGCTACATATGTGCTGTAAAAAGTTAAACTGTTTATTTGTAGTTTCTGCCCAAAAATCATCTCTGACATATCTTTCATCATTTTTAGATTTACCTTTATTGATAGAAAAAGAGCTCTTTCTACCAAATGGTGGATTAGCAAGAACAATATCAACTTTTTTTGAAGGTTTCCGTTCTAAAGCATCAGATACTGATATAGGAAAGTAAAAGACACCTATGTCATGCAAAAACAGATTCATGGCGCATAAACGTGCAACAGAGTTTGATATTTCGTTTCCACTGAAAGTATTTTTTTTTAAAAAGTTGATTTCCTCAGCGTTAGCCTGATTTATTTTGTTATAAATGTAATCATGTGCAACTGTTAAGAATCCGCCGGTTCCACAAGCCGGATCTGCTATTGTTTGCTTGGGTTTAGGGTTGATTACTTCTACAATAGCTTCAATCAAGGCTCTTGGAGTAAAGTATTGTCCAGCGCCTTTTTTCTCAGAATCTGCACTTTTTTGTAAAATCCCCTCATAAATAGCTCCTTTAACATCTACATTAGAGCTTATCCACTTTTCGGAATTAATCAAAGATATCAATTTTTTTAACTTACTTGCATCTTGAATTTTATTTTGAGCTTGGTAAAATATAGTTCCTAAAAGGCCATCTTTTTCACCAAAAAGCTTAATAAGATTAGAATACTTCTCTAATAATTCCTTACCCTGCAATGTAGTCAGCATGCTCCAAGCTTCTGAAATCTCATTTTTATTTATTTTTCCAGACTCAGCGCGTTCAGCATTCATTTTCAAAAAAATAAGAAGAGTAAGTTGCTCAACATAATCGCCGTTGCTAATACCGTCATCCCGAAGTACGTTTGCATACCCCCATACTCTGTTAACAATATCTGCAACGCTAAACTTTGACATTAATAACCCCTATCAAGCATGTCTTTAACCCAAGCATGAGAATTATAAAACTCCCGGAGATATATTCTAGCTGCAGAATTGAATGAAGTCGAGGGGCAAGAAACCCTAATCATCTTATGTAGTTGCGTTTTTAAATCTTTTATAGTTAATTTGTTTGCTTCGAAGTTCTGGGCGCTCAAACTATTTATATTCGAAACGAGCCTTCTTACAGTTTGATATACTCTTTTTCTTGCATTTTTTGTGGGAGTATGATTTAGGTGGTACAAATCCACAGATTCTTTAGCTCTTTTATACAAAGGTGATGTTTTATCATCAACATTAGGACATGCTTCACCATTAATATTGAATGTTAGTAAATTCACATCATCAATATCAGTAGGATCAAGTAATATAGGATTTTCTATAAACTCATCTTCTCTTCTTTTATTCCAAGTGTAAGGGGGAAGAATAGGAAAATGATCCTGTTTGCCGCCAGCAGTATCTGTATTAACTCTACGAGAGTTACAATATGTGCAAGAATACCGATAATTTGACCAATCGAAAGCTAACCACCAATAACCTGGATGATCAGGGCATTCAGCAACTTTTCCTTTAGGCCTAAAATGATCAATTGGATTATCTGATCTAAGTTCCGTTGATTCACAATACCAGCACTTGCCAAATGACAACTCCGAGAGGATCTCGCTAAGTTGCCCCCAAACATCACTTTTAGCGTTGATAGCCTTCTTACGCGCGCTTGCAATCGATTTATTTAACTCACATGATAATTTATCATCAGACCATTGTTCCTGAGCAGCTTTAACCCTAACAGCAGCATCAGCTTCTTGAATTTTTTCTTGCACGTATAACCAAACTTCATCAATTTTATTCTGCCAATCATCTGGTAATCTAATCTCTATTTCATCTTTGTCGATAAAATGCATAATTAGTTCCCTTCTTCACGCTTCAACTCAGAAAGAATATCATCGCTCATTTTTGATAATTCATCTCTTGTACTTTCAGTTAGAGATACCTGATGATATTGGTCAATTCTTTCGCTTCTACCCCAAGCTTTTACAAAGGCGGAAAAATATGGATCAGAATATGCTTCTAAAAAGCCTAACATATCTAACTCTTCTTTCAATTCACCGAATCGAACCTCTTCCTCAGCAGTACGATTCTCATTGGCAAGTAATATAGCATGCTCATCTAATTTTTCTAAAGTTTTAGGATCCAGGTCCGATCTGAGACCAAACATATCACTCATCAGCACACCTGAAAAGCCCATCCCTTTAGGGTCATAAAGAGGAGAATGAGCATATACTTCAAGAGTATTTTCATCTCTTTTCATAATCTGTATCTGTTCACGTTTTAGTGTAGAAATAACCACCGGATCGTGAGTTGCTAACACTATATGACTATTTTCAATCTTTTGTTTAGAACCATCATTTTGTTGTGATTCCTTTCTATCGAGGTTGAATCCTGCCACTTCTTCTAAATAATTTATATATTCCATACTCCACGCAGGGTTTAAATGTGTATCTGGCTCGTCGAGTAGAAAAAGAGATTCATCATCCCTTGTAAATCTTAAAAGTCCTAATACAGTTATTAACTGTTGTTCACCTTCGCTTAGTTCTCTAAACGTAAGAAGTTCATTAGTACCATTCTTCTCATTAACTTTAACTCTTATCTGTACTTCATGGATAAGGCTAGAAAAATATATACTTTCTAATAACTTAAAAAAATCTTTATCTGAAGTATGATTACCTACATTTTTTAACGCATCGAGATCTTTCAAAAAGAGAAACAATGCATCGACATTCTCACCATTTTTCTTCAAAGGATGTGGCAGTGTAAATTTTATATCCATAGGAGCAAGAGATGCCTCATAAAGTCGTTCAAGAAATGGCTGAACAACACCTTTTGCATTCCAGAATCTAGGATCTCCTTCACTGCTTTTCCAATCAGGTTTACTTATCACAAACATTACAGATTCTAGACCATCGATGAAAAGTTTTTCTTTTAAAAACTTTTTAATTTTTTCATCTTCACTTAAAAAAAATGCAAGTAATACAAAGTTACTGTGAACCTTCTGCGCATAGAATAGCGGACGCAGCGGTAGAGTATTTTCATTTAGATTGAACTTTTCAGGGTAAATCAATTGTTCTCTAAATCTTCGCTGATGTTCATAAAAGTGAGTAGCCAGCCGATCACTTGGGCCGGAATAATAACCAAAGACATTTGTTGGTAGATATTTCTTATCTCCATCTTCAAAAAACTCCTTATTACTGAGATTTTTACTCTCATTTGGTTTATTAATTGGATGACATTTTATTTTGTATCGATCTTTTTTATCATCATTAACCCTAGCTTCTATATATATCTTCCGTCCTCTGCATACATATTCTAGGTCATATGAGAAAGCAGGTGGATAATGTAAATCCAAGTCTCTGAATATAATAACTAGCGCTTCAATAACATTTGATTTACCAGCTCCATTCCAGCCAATTATCACTGTTACCAATTCATTTTGATCAAAGTCAATGGTGATATTTTTGAGATTTTTGAACTCACTTACCCATAATTTATCTAGTTTCATAAATTATTCCTTAAACTTTATCAAATCCCCGATTTTTAAACCATTCTCTCTAACTTCTTCGATGATAATTTTCCCACTATTTATTGCATCCTTTAATTCAAGATAAAAAGCCTCAACCTTCTCAGGAGAAACATCCTTATTGTATTTTGAGGATGAGAATAATTGTTTAACAGTAATTTTTTCATTAGATTGTCTTAAAATCTCAAGGATAGACAGGTTTGTCATATTTTTTCTTATTGCCTTTGGTTTACGTTTCTTCGTTTCAGCAATTAGTTTAGCTTTCGTAGTTTTTATATTATCAATATATTTATCAATATCACTAGTTTCAATAGGTTGACTTTCAAACCCAATAGTAAAAGCTTCTTCCAAGATATTCTTTTTAGTTAACCCAGCTTTATCAATAAGTAAATTCAAATAGTTTTGCTGAGATTTGATACTATCCTTTATACCATCAAGAATATTTACTATTTCCATTTGTTCTTCTAGAGAACAAATAGGTATAATTAACGAGCGTATTTCTTGGGCGTTAATATTATTGACACCACTACTTGACTTCGCTACATTTTCAATTTGCATTCTTAACATAGGCGATGCTAGTAGATACATTAAAAACCTTGGATGTATAAATTCACTTATCGGACGAAGCCGAAGTAAGTATCCTGCAAAAAGATAACTTGTGTCTTTATCATCAACTAATGCACACGAACCGACTAATGAGAGACTACCATTAGATCGAATTAGTAATAAATCACCTTTTTCTAAACTATACTTTTCAATTTCTTGATCTGAAAAAACCGCATACTTCAAGTCAGAATCAGATATTACACCGTCAATTAAGTTAGGAATTCGTAACACACCAATCCCAGTGCTATCGTAGGCACATTTTTTTGACGTACCATAATTTACACTTTCGAGAACATTGTCTAATTTGATATAAGCCCAATCATTGGGCAAGGACGGAAAAAATGAATCCGTAAGTTCCTCAGTAATACTAACGAGGTCACTTTCTAATAATTTAAATAATTTATTATTCCTTCTCCACTCATTCGTAACATTCCCAGCAATGGCATCAGAAATTTTGTTTTTCCATAAAGCTGATAATTTTTCGAGCGCAGATTTTGCTTTTTCAATACCATCATCAATATGATCGTATAGAGTCGAAATTTTATCTGCTATTAATTTTTGATTAGCAATGGTGGTTAACGGGAAATCTATATTCCCTAAATATAATGGATCAATATGGGGGATACCTATCCCTCTTGTGTTTGTATTTAAGTACTCAAATTTCGAGCGCAGAAAATAATAGAGGTATCTTTGTTCCACTAAAGGTATTGATAAGGATGCGAGTGTCGAGCCTAAAGCTCCGTTCATTCCCATACCTACATAGCCACACCGAGAACCATCCCAAACCATTAAAACATCGGCGTTGGAACAGCGGACGATGTTCTCATCAGAGCAGAAAAAATCCAACACTTTGTTTTCAAAAGCATTTATATCTATGTATGGGATTTTTCTTAGTGCGCTTTTACCCCCTAAATTTGATGGTTTTTTACCTTTAACACTAATTAACAATTCTGATAATTTTACTAACTGGAAAATATTGAAATCCGTTGCCATCTTAGCAACCTCATGAAAACATTCAGCTAAGTTAAATGCTGAATAAAAAAACAGTATAACATTGGATTATAACACCTAAACCTTCTATTTATCAATGCACTGCGTCTAACAGGCGTAGCGCTCATCACATCCAAAAAATGGCTTAAAGTAGTTATACCTCAATTGGTGGTCTTGACTGGAAGAGATACGTGATTTAGGCTAAGAAATAGTCACTTAGTAGCAAAGGCGATCCCAGTCAGAGCAACCAACCTAAATCATCATACATTAAATAATAGCTCAGCCCATGCCCCAACCAGAAAACACATAAGCCGTTGCAAGGACTCGTTCCCCGCAACGGATATTTAATTATTTCCTGACCGCGATGTAACCCCATTAAGCAACGCATATGTCTTGACTGGCCAAGAAAAAATAGTTTTCCTTCTTACACTTTTTTTATCTCCATAGATGTATCGCTGACTTTCCGCCCCCACCAGTCCATCAGTTCAATACGCTGCTCCATGTAGGTTGAGCGGTTATATGCGGCACGGGTGGGGTTAGCATCAACATGCGCCAGCGCCGCTTCCACTACATCCGGTGGGAATCCGGCTTCGTTCAGCGTGGTGCTGCCCAGCGCCCGGAACCCATGTGATACCAGTTCACCACCATATCCCATGCGCCACAAAGCCTTGTTGACCGTTTCACTATGCATAGGCTGGCCGCGCTTTACCCTGCCGGGAAACACAAATGGCGAATGCTTACTCAGGGGCTTAAGTTGTTCCAGAACGGCCAACGCCTGAGGAGACAGTGGCACCTGATGTTCACGTTTCATCTTCATACGGGCTGCGGGGAGCGTCCAGAGCCGTTTCTCTGTATCAATCTCACACCACATGGCTCCGGCGGCCTCAGCAGGGCGTACAAGCGTCAGAAGCTGCCATAGCAACAGCAGGCGCGTCATCGGAGACAAATTAGTCGTATAAACCCGCAGCATCAGTTCCGGCAAACGTTCCGGGCGAATGGTCGGCATATGGCGCTTCTTAGGCTTCACAAACGCCTCATCAATGGTTGATGCCGGGTTGGCATCCAGCAGGCCGGTATTAATGGCGAATTTCATCACTTCGTTAATCCTCTGCGTCAGGCGGTGCAAGGTTTCCAGTGCACCACGCAGTCTTACTGGCTCCAGAGCGGCGATAAGCGTATGGGCTTTCAGCTCAATTACCGGCGTCTGCCCGATAGCCGGAAACACATCACGCTCCAGTGATTTCCAGATATCAGCTGCATAGTCGACGGAGATTTTCGTTTTCTTCACGGCGAACCATCTTGTCGCCACGTTGATAAACAGACTATCCACCGCCAGCCTTTCACGCTCAGCCTCTTCCTGCTCCTGTTTTTTCGGGTCAATGCCTTTTACCAGCAGGGTAAGGTGTTCGGCATGCAGCGTCCGGGCGCTGGCAAGCGACATGGCAGGGTAGTGTCCGAGGGTAATGGTGGTTCGGGCAGTCGAACCGGGACGCTTGTAACGAAAGCGCCAGATTTTTTTACCGTTGGTTCTGATGAAAAGGGTCAGCCCCTGTCCGTCGAACAGTTCGTAATCTTTATCGGTGGGTTTTGCCTTCTGGACTTCCGAGGCAGATAAAGGACGGGTGAGAACAGCCATTAAGTCACTCCTTACGTATCAGTGGAAAATGACAGTGATGGAGTGTGCAATATTCTGTTTTCCGAAGCGTTTTTCAGCCCAAAACTCAATATGGGCCTACAAGACTTCCACCATCAGAGGCATAGGCCCATTCATGGGCCCATTTGCTCTGGCTCCCCCGGTATCCGGAGGGGAGCATACATACGAAAAAAAACCGTATCCTGATGACAGTGATACGGTTTTCTTACTTCCCCGGATGCCATGAAACATCCCAGGAATGTATGTTGGTGGGTCGTGCAGGATTCGAACCTGCGACCAATTGATTAAAAGTCAAC